>CAWUOA010000018.1:0-20389 GCA_963923225.1 uncultured Planctomycetaceae bacterium | reverse complement strand
AGAACCCGCCCGCCGCCTCGCGTTCCTGCTGGGCGTCGATCTGGTCGAGGCGGTCGTCGAGCTCCGCGGCACTCTCCTCCATCCGCTCGTCTCGCTGGTCGAAGCGGTCGTCGAGTTCCGCCGAGTTCTCCTCCATCTGCTCGTCGCGCTGGTCGAGACGGTCGTCGCGGAGCGGTTCGTCGCCGAACGGGTCGTCGCCCGGCCGCGGCGTCGGGTCGGCGAACGGGTCGTCGGCCGGCTCGGCCGCGCCTCGCGGCGCCGGAGCGGGACGCGGGGCGGCGGCCTTCGGGGTCCCCGCCGCGGGACGCGGTGCCTGGGCCCGGGGCTTCGCCGCCGGCGGCACGACCGGCTCCGCCGGCGCGGCGATCTCGGGCACGCGGCGGCGGAGGACGTCGGGAGCGCGGTCCTGGACGTCGATGTATCGCTGACGGGTGGCCGCCTCGTCTCGCTGCACGGCGGCCACGCGGGCCCGCTGGCGGTACTTCTCGAGCCGCATCCGGTCGCGGCCCTGGACGCGTTCGAGCGACCGCGACACCGAGAGGCCGCCGCGGCCCATCGTCTCGCGGGTCGACCCCTCGGAGAAGTCGCCGTTGATCTCGTCGTCCGACTTGCCGAGCTTGATCGACGCCAGGCCGCGGTAGTAGTAGGCCCGCGGGTCCATCGAGCCGGCCTCGATCGCCGCGGTGAGCGCGTCGTAGGCGCCTTGGTAGTCGCCGTCGAAGTAGGCGTGGACGCCGGCGCCGTACGAGGCCGAGACGCCCAGCGGCTCCTCCGCCCGCACCGGCGACGGGCTCGTCGCCACGAACAGCGCGGGCAGGGCCGCCGTCGGCAGGCACGTCACCCCGACCCACAGCCAGCGACCGATCCGCATCCCGCCGTTGGTATCCATCCGAGCACTCCGACCGAGGTGACGATCCTGTTCCGGGGGACGCCTCGCTCCCCCTGCGGTCCCATCGGCTGGCGGACGCTCCCGGACGCGGAGATTCCCCGCCGCGACGGCAGAGTCTGCGTGGCCGGCAGCCGCTCCCCCCGCAGAGCTTGCCCCGCCCTCACGGTCGGGCGTCGCGGGGCGGGCTCAGGCCGGTGCGGCGACCGCGTGGCGGAGGAAGGTCGGCTCGTCGAGGCACACCCCGGCCCGCACCACCTCCACGGCGAGCCGCTCGCCAGGCGAACGCCACACGTCGAGGAAACGAGCCAGTTCTTCCGGCGGGCAGCGGCCGCGGACGTCGACGCTCGCCACGCGCCCATCCCGCTCCCAGGCGTTTCCGTCGAGCTGCCAGCGGCCCTCGCCGCCCGGCCCCACCCAGACGAACGAGCCGTCCGGCTCGACGAACGCCCGGCCGAGCGCGTCGAGGCGGGCGAGGGCCTCGTCGAACCCCACCGCGAAGGTCCCCCCCGGCGCGGGAAGGAAGATCGTGGGCCACGTCCCACGGGAATCGGCCAGGGACTCGCCCGGCACGGCCAGGCCGGGGAGCGGATGGAGGACGACGTCGAACCGCGCTTCCTGCGTCATGACTCGCCTGCCTGCGGTGCGGTGCCCCCGGTCGACCGCTCCACCCAGGCCGCGTACCCGGCGCTCGCCCGGCACTCCAGCCAGACCAGCTGCGGAAGGTCGTAGGGATGCGCGGCCTCGAGCGCTTCCCGGCACGAGGCACCCGCGGCGCGGGAGGTCTTGCAGACCAGCCGCCACTCCTCCGCCCGCTCCACGCGTCCCTCCCAGCGGTAGGTCGACGACACGGGCCCCTCGACCTGAGCGCAGGCCGCGAGCCCGGCGCCGACGAGCCGCTCCGCGCAGGCGTTCGCCGCCGCCGAGTCTGGAAAGGTCGTGCTGATCACCACGATCGTCGCGTCGTCCATCGACTCTCCTGGCCTCACGCATGCCGTCCGATCGGGTCACGCCGCGTCGACGACGCGGTGGCGCGGCCCGATCATACGCGGCCGGCCGTCCGGTCGGACCGCCGGCGGCGCGTCCTCCTCCGCACGCCAGCCGCGCACGACGACCATCCCGGGCGTCGCCCGATCGACCACGGGCGCGACTTCGAGCACCCCCGGGGCGGCCGCCTCCCGGACCGTCTCCCCGCCGAGACAGAGCACGCGCGGCCGGCCCCACGGCCGCGAGCGGGCGGCGGCGGGATGGCCGAGGACGAGCGTCGCCACGTCGGCGGCGCTCTCCCGGGGAGTCGTCGGACCGAGGAGCGACGCCAAGTCGTCCGCGTCTCCCTCCCCTTCCAACATGGCGGCCAGTCCGTCGACGGCGTCGAAAGGGGCGTCGAGGAGGATCCCCGACCGCCGCGTCGCCCGCCGCCAACCCTCCACCGCATCGCGCCACGGCGCCGCGAGGCCCTCCACGGCGGGCGCCGTCGGGGCGTGCGCGGGCGCGGCCAGCGATTCGGCGACGAGTGCCGGCCAGGCTCCGATCTCGCCCGCGGCGAGCCGCCCGACGAGCCGGTCGCGGATCGGCCGGGCCGGGTCGGGGAGGATCGCCGCCGCGAAGCGGGCGAGGAGATCGACCCGGAGGCTCTGCCCGAGCGTGGGGACGGCACCCCAGGCAGGTCCCTCGCTCCACCACGCCGGATCGGAGGCGTGTCCGTGCTCGACGCGCACCGCTTCCCCCTCCCAGCGGGTGCCGACGACGATGCCACAGGACGCCTCGATGGCGTCCGCGCCGTCGCGGCCGAGGCGGGCGTCGAGCTTCCCTTCCAGCAGCGTCACCCTCACCGGCACGTGCGTCTCGCGGGCGGGGGCGGGCCTGCCGCGGGCATCGGCGGCTGGAACGGCGATCCCGTGCCGAACGAGCGATCCCAGCTCACCGAACAGCCGCCGCGCTCCGGCGAGGCAGCCGGCGAGCACCCGTTCCGCGACGGCACGGGCCGCGTCGCCGCGCTGCCACGGCCGGTGGAGTCCCAGCCATTCCCGTGACAGCGACAGGTCGAGGGTGTCGCCGGCGAAGACCACGTCCACCGAGCGCACCGGCTCGTAGCGGCCGTCGCGCCGCCACCCCTCGCACACGGCGGACCGGCGCAGGTCGGCGATGAACCGGGCGACGAACGGGGCCGCAGGGGGCGGAAGGATCGAACCGTCGCCGATCTGCCAGTTCGCGGTGACGACGAGCATCGCTTGTTGCCCCGCGTCCTTCCGACCGGAGGACGCCACTCTTCCATCGGCGCCGATCGGGAGCGAGCCACGGCCCGCCGGGGAGAACGGCCGGTGATGGCGGTGGCGCGGGTCGTTCCGGCGGCGAGGACGCGCCTCCCGAGGGCGAGGCCATCCCGAACCGGCGTGTCGCCCCGCCCGTGTGCGGCGGTCAGGGGGCGAGGAACGTGGTCGAACAATCGGTTTCCATCCGGCCGTCGAGCTGGTCGCCCGACAGCGACGCGGTGGCGACCGCCCGGGCTCCGGCGGCGCCTGCCGGGACCCGATAGCTGGCCTCGAAGGTGGCGTGGCCTCCGGGGGGAATCGAGGCGATGCCGTCGAACGAGAGCACGCGTCCCTCGATGCCGACCCGCGAGGGGACCGGATCGCCGACGAGCGTCGCCCCCTGCGGCAGTTCCACGATCAGCCGCAGCTTGCCGGAGGGCGCGCCGCCGTTGTTGGTGACGGTGCAGACGAGCGTCGTCTGGCCCCCCGCCACGACCGGGTCGGCGGTGTCGGCGACCGACAGCCGCATCCCCGCCTCGCGCGGGGTCCGCATCGGCGCGGCGGTGGAACGGACCGCGACGCACGACTCGTCCGCCACCATCACTCCTCCCACGCTCTCCGAGAGGACGCCGCGGACGCAGGCCCGCGTCACCTGACCGCCACGGGCGCCGGCCGGCGACTGGGCGCGGAGGTTGATCTGGCGGCGGGTCTGCCCCCCCGGCTCGAGCGGCGGGATCGTCCAGGTGACCGAGTTGGTCCCGAGGACGTAGCCGTCGGAGGCCTCGAGCGCGGCGTAGGCCGGGTCCCAGTCGAACTCGAGCTTCGTCGGACCGGAGGGGACGGTGCCGGTGTTCCGCACCGTGGCCACGAACTGCCCCACCGCGGCGTCGGCCAGTTCGTTGGGACCGGCGAGGTCGAGCTCGAGCGAGGGGACGGTCGCCGCCGGAGCCGTCATCGGCACGCCGCCGAGCGGCGGGATCGACGTCGTCGCGGGGAGCGTGGCCGAGGGGAGCGGGGTCGTCGGCGCCGCGAGCGTCGGCGTGGCGACGGGGGCCGGAGTCGTCGGCGCCGCCAGCGAGGGCGTGGGGACCGGAACGGGCACGCGCGGCGGCACCGGTGCCGGCGTCGCCACGGTCGGCCCGGGGAGCGCGGGCGTCGTCACGCGCGGCGGGACGGTCGTCGCCGGGACGGCGAGCGCGGGATTGGGCACGGTCGCCCCGGGGACGACGGCGCCTGGCACCGTCGCCGGAGCGGTCGCCACGGCGGGGGCCGCCGGCGCCGTCACCAGGACGCACTCGGTGGCCCCCCCCATGAAGTTGTGCGCCTGGTCGAGGATCTCGACGCGGTGGCACTGGCGGCCCGGCTCGTCGGTGAGGAAGTCGAGCGTCAGCCGCCGCGAGGTGCCGGCGGCCATGTCGATCGTGCCGCGCTGCTCGATGGGGCTGGCCGAGGCCTCGTGGTGGAAACCCTTGTCGAAGTAGTCGACGACACGGAGGCCGGTGAGGGGCTGCCCCGATCGATTCACCAACTCCACCTCGAACGACACCTTCTCCCCGAGCTTCGCCGCCAACGGACCGGTGATGTTCACGAGCACCGGATCCTCCGCCCGGGCCGCCGCCGACAGGCAGAGCGTCACGAGCGCCGCCACGAACCACACGGGGCGCCCACGCGGCGGCTCCGGACGGCGGGGATGCGTGCCGGGGGCGCGAGACTGCGGCATGGGGAGCCCTTCGCTGGCGGATGGGGGGCGACGACGGGATGCAGCGGGCGGACGCACGCTGCCCCGCCGACCGGGCAAGAGCGTACCACGGCGCCGCCGCCACCGCCCACCTCCCGCCGAGGGCCGCCGGAGCGGGGATTTCCACGTTTTTCGCGGCTCGCGGCCCCCCGCCGGCTACTCGTCCACGCGGTGGCGGACGATCTCCCCCTCGACCATGTAGATCACGTCCTCGGCGACGTTGGTCGCCATGTCGGCGATCCGCTCGATGTGCTTGGTGATGGAATTGAGGCGGAGGAGCGCCTCCACGTTTTCGGGGTGCTCGCGGATCGACCCCAGGATCCGCTTCCGAACCCGCTGCCGGTCGGTGTCGACCAGGTCGTCCTGCTCGCGGATCCGCCGGGCCAGCACGGTGTCCCGCTCCACCACCGCGGTGAGGCACTCGCGCACCATCTCCTCGGCCTGCGTGGCCATGGTGCGGATCTCCGGCGGCAGCTCGATCGGCCCGGCGTGCTCGAGCTGCGCCACGCGCTTGGCGATGTTGTTGGCCAGGTCCCCCATCCGCTCGAGATCGTTGTTGATCTTCAGCACCGCGACGACGAAGCGGAGGTCGGCGGCGACCGGCTGGTAGAGCGCCAGGATCTTCAGGCACTCCTCCTCCACCTCCACCTCCATCCGGTCGATCGCCTCGTCGCTCGAGAGGACCTTCTGCGCCAGCGCCACGTCGCGGTTGATGACGGCCGAGATCGACCGGGAGATCGCCTCCTCCACCAGCGTGCCGACGCGGAGGATTTTCTCCTTGAGATGGTCGATCTGGCGTTCGATGTGGCGGGTCATGATTGGCTCCGGCCGCGCGGGCCGGACGGGACGCGTCAGCCGAACCGGCCGGTGACGTAGTCCTCGGTCTCGCGGAGGATCGGTTTGGTGAAGATGTCGGGGGTGGCGCCGTACTCGATGAGCCGGCCGAGGTACATGAAGGCAGTGTAGTCGCTCGAGCGGCTCGCCTGCTGCATGTTGTGGGTCACCATGAGCACGGAGTAGTGGCCACGCAGTTCCTGGATCAGGTCCTCGACCTTGCCCGTGGCGATGGGGTCGAGCGCGGAGCAGGGCTCGTCGAGGAGGAGCACCTCCGGTTCGGCGGCGATGGCCCGGGCGATGCAGAGCCGCTGCTGCTGGCCGCCGGAGAGGCCCAGCGCACTGTCGGCGAGCCGGTCCTTGACCTCGTCCCACAGGGCGGCGCCGCGCAGGCTCCGCTCGCACACCTCGTCGAGCACGGCGCGGCTGGTCTCGCCGTCGATGCGCAGGGCGTAGACCACGTTCTCGTAGATGCTCATCGGGAAGGGGTTGGGGCGCTGGAAGACCATCCCCATGCGCTTGCGCAGCTCGATGACGTCGACCCGCGGCGCGTAGATCGAGTCGCCGTTCAAGCGCATCGTGCCGGTGATCCGCACGCTCGGCACCAGGTCGTTGAGGCGGTTGACGCTGCGCAGGAGCGTCGACTTGCCGCAGCCGCTGGGTCCGATGAGGGCCGTCACCTTGCCGTGCGGGATCGGCATGCCGATCGAGTGCAGCGCCTGCTTGGACCCGTACCAGAGATTGAAGTCCTCGATTTCGAGGACCGGAGTCTCGCGGCGCACGCGGTCGTGGACTTCCGCCTTCACCTCCCCGCCGGCGGCGACGATCGCCAGGCGGTCCGGTTCCGCGGCGGCGGGGCCCCCGCGGGAGGCCTGGGGACGCTGGGGCGAATCCATCGGGGAGGGTCCGTGGGAGCGGGGGTGCGACGGGGGAGCGACGCCGGAAGCGGATCAGAACTGCTGGGCGACGTAGCGGCGGCGGAGCCGGCCGCGGATCCAGATCGCGGTCAGGTTGAGGAGGGCGATGATGGCGACGAGGAGGAAGGTGATGGTGAACACCATCGGCTTGGCGGCCTGGCTGTTGGGGCTCTGGAAGCCGACATCGTAGATCAAGTACGCCAGGTGCATGAACTCGCGCTCCGGATGCACGAAGGGGAAGGTGCCGTCGATCGGCAGATCGAGCGCGAGCTTCTTCACCCCCACGAGCATCAGCGGCGCCACCTCCCCCGCCCCGCGGGCCATCGCCAGGATCAGCCCGGTCATGATTCCGGGCAGTGCCCGGGGAAGGACGATGCGGCGGATCGTCTGCCACTTCCCCGCGCCGCAGGCGTACGACCCTTCGCGCATCGAATTGGGCACGGCGGAGAGCGCCTCCTCGGTGGCCACGATCACCACCGGCAGCGTGAGCAGTGCCAGCGTCAGCGACGCCCAGAGGAGGCCGCCGGTCCCGAAGGTCGGCTGGCCGTCGGCGACCAGCGACGGACGGAAGAACAGGTCGTCGATCGATCCGCCGAGGACGTAACAAAAGAAGCCGAGGCCGAAGGCCCCGTAGACGATGCTCGGCACGCCGGCCAGGTTGTTGATCGCGATGCGGACGGCCGAGGTGAGCGGCCCGCGCGTGGCGTACTCGCGCAGGTAGAGGGCGGCGAGGACGCCGAACGGCGCGACCAACAGCGCCATGATGAGCGTCATCGCCACCGTTCCCCAGATCGCCGGGAACACGCCGCCGGCGCTGTTGGCCTCGCGCGGATCGTCGGCCAGGAACTCCCCCCACCGCGAACCGTAGACGCCGAGCTTTCCCCACGTGGAGAGGGCGTTGGGCCGCCAGGCGCGGACGACGTCGTCGAGCGGCACGACGAGCGTCTGCCCGTCCGCGGTCGCGACCTCGAGGCCCCATCCCTCGTTGGCGGCGCGGAGTGCGCCGGTCCGTTCGTCGAGCCGGCGTTCGGCCGCGGCGACCTCGTCGCTCGTCCGCGCCTCCGCCGCTTCGGCGCCGGCCCGGGCGTCGGCCCCGGCGCCGTCGAGGCCGGCGGCCACCACGGCCAGCCGCGCCGCGCGGAGGCGGCGCTGGAGCTCGCCGCGGTCGTGCTTGTCGATCCGCCAGGCTTCGCGCCACCGCCGCCTGGCTTCCGGCTGGTGCACGAGGAACGCCTCCCAGGCCGCGTCGGGCCCCTCGGCGACGACGTCGGGGCCGTGGAGGAGCCGGACGGGGAACGCGTGGAGCCGCCCCCCTTCGAGCCGCTCCACCACCATCGCGTCGGCCGGCCGCGAGACCTCTTTGACCTCCGTGTCGGCGAACCACTCGAAGTGCTTGCCGGAGAGCTCGAAGTTCGCGGTGCGCAGCAGGCGGCGGCCGCCGCCGTCGGGAGCCGTCTCGCGTGCGGTCTCCTCGCCGAGCAGGCGGCGGCCGTCGGCCAGCTCGACGGAATCGAGCGGCCGCGGCCAGAAGGTCGAGAGCCCCTGGACGGCGATGAACGCCAGGAGCCCGACGATCATCGAAAGCGCCAGCGCCAGCGCCCCGCCGGTGAGCCAGACCCAGGGCTCGCCATGCGCGGCCAGCGCCGCGTGCCTCGACCGGCGGCGGACGGGTTCAGAGCTCATGCGACCTCCTGCGGAAGCGGTCGCGGACGATCTCGGCGCCGGTGTTGAGGACGAAGGTCAGGGCGAAGAGCGTCAGGGCCGCGAGGAACAGCACACGGTAATGGCCGCTCCCCCGCGCCGCCTCCGGCAGCTCCGTGGCGATCGCCGCGGAGAGGGTCTGGAAGCCGCTGAAGAGGTTGGCGTCGATGATCGGGGTGTTGCCCGCCGCCATGAGCACGACCATCGTCTCCCCCACCGCGCGGCCCAGGCCGATCATCACCGCCGAGAAGATGCCGCTGGTCGCCGCGGGAAGCACGACGCGCGTCGCCGTCTGCCAGGGGGTGGCCCCGGCGCCGAGGGAGGCGCTGCGGAGATGCTCCGGGACGCTCGCCATGGCGTCGTCGGCGATCGTGAAGATCAGCGGGATGATGGCGAAGGCCATCCCGAAGGCCACGACCATGGCGTTGCGCTGCACGTAGCCGCCGAGCACGCCGCCGCGCGGGTCGAGCCGCAGGGCGTCGAGGAACGCCCCCCCGGCCGCCGCCAGCCCCAGCGTGGCCAGCACGCCGACGACGAACACGCCGAGCGCCGCCAGCGCCGCCCGCTCCGCCCCCCAGCCGACGCTCGCCCGCCTCAGCCAGGGATTGACGAGCCGGCCCACGGCGAACACCACCGCCAGGGCGGAGAGGGGCAACAGCGCCAGGCCCCAGCCCCCGACGGCGCTCGCCCCCTGCCCCTCGAGCCAGGCCCGCAGGCTGCCGCCGAAGAGGACCCGCTCGAAAAGGGGCGCCGCCGCCACCGAGGCCGCCACGCCGGCGGGGAGGCCGAGGCAGCCGATGATCGGGAGCCGCCAGGGGCCCAGCCGCATCCGCGTGCCCGGAGGGAGGAGCTGGAAGAGATGCGCGGCGCCGGCGAGCACCGCGGGCACCACGAAGAACGACGCCACGACCGGGGCCAGCCGCTCCTCGACCAGCGGCGCGAGGATCAGACCGGAGACGAACCCGAGCACCACGCTCGGCAGGCTCGCCATCATCTCGATCGCCGGCTTGATCCGGGCGCGCCACGACGGATGGAGGAACTGGCTCGAGAAGATGGCGGCGAGGATGGCGACGGGCGTGGCGAAGGCCATCGAGTACGCCGTCGCCTTGAGCGTGCCGAAGACCAGCGGCATGAATCCGAACTTCGACTCGAACGTCTCGTGGCCGGTGGTCTCCCAGGCGTGGACCGGGCCGGGGTAGTTCTCGTACCACACCCGGCCGAAGAGCGTCCGCGCCGACACCTCGGGATGGCCGGGATCGAATCCCCACGAGACGACGCCGGGACCGTCGGAAGCGAGCAACTGCCGCTCGCGGCCGCCCACCGCCAGCACGCGTGGCGGGGCGGCGAGGAGGCCGTCGCCGACGCCCCGCGCGGTGAGCACGGTGGCGCCGGTCGTCGACTGCAGGAGCCGCACGCCGCCGCGGGAGTCGGCCGCGGCGAAGAGGCGCGACCGCGGCGAGGCGGCCAGCGCCGAGACGGCGCCGGGGGACGTCGGAGGAAAGGATCGCGCCTCGACCACGGCCAGGCCGTCCTCCGCCGCGGCACCGGGCTGGCGCGAGGTGAAGAACACGCGCACCGTGCCGTCGCCGTCGCCGACGGCCAGGGAGTTGCCGCCGAAGAGCCGGCAGACGGCGGAGACGCCCGCCTTCCCCGCCGCCTCGAACGACTCCATCAGCCGCGGCGTCTCGACGTCGCGGATCGCGTAGCGGCGGCCGCGGCCGTCGGCGGCGAAGGCCCACAGCTGGTCGCCGTTCTCGCTGGCGCGCACGAAGGCGGGCAGGAACGGCGCGGCGCTTTCGGCCGGCGCCTCGGCGGGAACCGTGCCGCCGACGCGCTTCGTCGTCGTCTTGCCGGTGAGCATGTTGCGCTTCGTCGTGAGGCGTTCCACACGGATCGTCCCCCCGGCGTCGACGGCGGCCACGAGCGGCCCCCCGCCGAGGAGCACCAGATCGACGTCGACGATCGGCGCGGCGAGGGCCGTCGACGGCTCGCCGTCGGCGACGGCCACCGCGGCGACCTTCGCGAACCGCTCGGGGCCGGTGCGGAGGATCGCCCCGCCGTCGATCGGCAGCGCCCCCCCCACGGCGAGGTCGGCGCCGCCGGCGGGAAGGTCGCCGGGGGCGACGAACGACGACTCGACGCCGATCCTCGCGGTGCGGAAGCTGCCGTCGGCCTGGCCCACCACCGCGGCCACCCCCCCGGGCAGGACCCGGATCGCCGTGGCGCCGTCGAGGCCCTTCCCGGCGACGTCGCCGTCGGAAAGGACGCGTCCGGTCACCAGATCGAACAGCCGCATCCGGGCCGTGGCGGCGTCGAGGCTCCAGCCGACCGCTCCGGTCTCGTCGCTGCCGAGCGCCTCGAGCCCCCCCGCGTCGCCGCCGAGCGCGGCGGTCCGAGCCGCGACGATCGACGCCGGACGGAACAGCGGCAGCGTCACCGCGACGAGGAACACCGCCATCAGCAGCACCGCGACGATGGTGCCGATTCCCCCTCCGGTGATCACGCCACGGGCGACGGCGTCACCGATCCGCACCGCGGTGCGGGTGGTGCGGCGTCGTGTGCGGCCCGTGAAGCTCGTTGGCGTGGTCATGGAGTCTGCCGGCGCCGTCGGTGCGATCGATTCCGCCCTCGACCGGCGGGTCGGCTAGCGGCCGATGCCGACCCCCTCGAGCGCCTCGCGCGCCACCGTGCCGGTGACGGGGAGGTAGCCGTCCTTCTTCACGTCGGCCTGGCCGTCGGCGCTGAGGACGTAGCGGAGGAACTCCCGGCGGAGAGGGTCGAGCACGCTCCCCGGCTTGTGGTTGACGCTCAGGTAGAGGAAACGTGACAGAGGATAGCTTCCGTCGTAGGCGTTTTCAGCCTCGGTGGCCACCGGCTCCCCCCCCGGCTCGAGCGAGAGCGGCACGGCGCGGACGTCGGCGGTGACGTAGCCGAAGCCGCTGTAGCCGATCCCCGCCTTGTCGCTGGCCACCGCCTGGACGACCGCCGAACTGCCCGGCTGCTCCTTGACCGTCGGCTTGAAGTCCCCCTTTGCCAGGGCGTGCTCCTTGAAGTAGCCGTAGGTGCCGCTGGTGGCGTTGCGGCCGTAGAGGCTGATCGGCCGGTTCTTCCACTCCCCTTCGAGGCCGAGGTCGCCCCAGGTGCGGATGTCGGACTTGGCTCCGCCGTTGCGGTTCTTGGAATAGATGGCATCGACCTGCTGGAGCGAGAGACTCTTGATGGGATTGTCCTTGTGGACGAACACCGCGAGCATGTCGATGGCCACCGGGACGACGGTCGGGGCGTAGCCGTGCTTCTCCTTGAAGGCGTCGATCTCGGAGGGCTTCCAGTCACGGCTCATCGGGCCGAACGTGGCCGTGCCTTCCGTGATCGCCGGCGGCGCCGACGCCGAGCCCTTCCCCTCGATCCCCTCGCGCACGCCCGGATACGACTTCTTGAATCCCTCCACCCACAGGGCGACGAGGTTGTTCATCGTGTCGGAGCCGACGCACTTGAGGGAGCCGGCGACCTCGCCGGACGCTTTGGCATAAGGGGCGAGCGGCGAGTCGGCGTCCTGGGCCCGGATCGCCCGAACGGCAGGGAGGCAGGCAAACACGACAACGACCGGGATCACGAGCGTCGTCAATCCGGATCGGAAGGACGGAGCGGAACGAAGCGACATCCGAATGTTCCTGCGGGGGCGTTGGGGCGGGATCGCGCGAGGCCCCAGGGCGGGGCCGTACACGACCAGAGTGTGGAAGCCGACTGTGAGCGTTTCGTGAGCCGCCGTCGCGGCACGGAATCCTCGCAACTCGACGGTCTCGACTCAATCACCACCCGTCATTCCCCACGTTCCTCGCGTCATTCCGGGAGTTGGCCGCCGTCGGCACGAGCGGTGCCTGGGGAGGAGGGGGCGAATCCGCGGCGCATCGTGTTTTCGGTGACCGTCCGCGGCACCGTGAACTGGAGGAGGTAGTCCGGCCCCCCCGCCTTGCTCCCCACCCCCGACATCCGATAGCCGCCGAACGGCTGCCGGGAGACGAGGGCGCCGGTGATGCCGCGGTTGAGGTAGACGTTCCCCGCCTCGAGCGTCTGGCGGGCCCGCTCGAGATTGGCGGGGCTGCGCGAATAGACCCCGGCGGTGAGCGCGTAGCGCGTGCCGTTGGCCAGTTCGACCGCCGTGGCGAAGTCGCGGGCGCGGAACACCGCCAGGAGCGGCCCGAAGAACTCCTCCTGCCCCAGCGGCGACGCGGGATCGACGTCGGTGAACACCGCCGGCCCCACGTACCACCCGCGCGCGGCGAGGTCGCCGACGTCGACGACCGCTTCCTCGCGCGCCGTCTCCCGCCCCGTGGCGATCGCGCGGAGGAGCCTCTCCCGCGCCTCGCCGTCGACCAGCGGCCCGACGCGGCAGCCCGGATCGGCCGCCGGCCCGACGCGCAGGCTCCGCACCGCCGGCACGAGCTTCCGCACGAAAGCGTCGTGGACCTGGTCGAGGACGATGACGCGCGAGCAGGCGGAGCACTTCTGCCCCTGGAAGCCGAAGGCGCTGTGCACGACCCCCGCCACCGCCTCGTCGAGGTCGGCGTCGTCGTCGACGATGATCGCGTTCTTGCCGCCGAGCTCGGCGATGATCCGCGTGATCATCCGCGTCCGCCCGGCCTCCACCGCCTCGGCGGCCGACCGGGCGATCGAAAGGCCGACGGCGCGCGAGCCGGTGAACGCCACCAGCGCCGTCTCCGGGTGGGTCACCAGCGCCGGCCCCACCTCCTCGCCGCGGCCGGGGAGGAACTGCGCCGCGCCCGGCGGCACGCCCGCCTCGAGGAGGATCTCGTGGAGCCGCAGGCCCGTCAGCGAGGCCTGCTCGGCCGGCTTCATGACGACCGTGTTGCCGGTGACCAGCGCCGCCGCGGTCATGCCGGCGAGGATCGCCAGGGGGAAGTTCCAGGGGGCGATCACCGCGCACACGCCGCGCGGCCGCTGGCCGGTGGCGTTCTCCTCGCCCGGAACGTCGTGCCGGCGCGGGGCGAAGAGGCGTTCCGCCTCGTCGGCGTAGTACGCGCAGAAGTCGATCGCCTCGCACACGTCGGCGTCGGCCTCGCGCCACCCCTTCCCCACCTCGAACACCTCGATCGCCGCGAGCTCCGCCCGGCGCCTGCGGAGGAGGCTCGCGGCGCGGCGCAGCGCCGCGGCCCGCGTGGCGACCCCCGCGTCGCGCCAGGCCGGCAGCGCCCGTGCCGCGGCCTCCACCGCGCGGCGCGCCTCGGCGGCCGACGGGCACGACACGCGTGCCACGGCGCGGGAGAGATCGGAGGGATCGTCGCGCGTCTCGGTCGGCCATTCGGCCGAGGCCCGGCCGTCGATCACGACCGGCACCGTCACCGCCCCGTCGCGGTCGAGCGCCCCGCGGAGCGTCCCCAGCGCCGCGGCGAAGGCCTCACGCTCCTCCTCGCGCGAGAAGTCGGCGAGCGGCTCGTTGCGGAATCCCGTCCCGGGCTCCTCCGCGGTCTCCGGCGCGCCCGAATCGACGGGGGCGCGGAGGAGCACCTCCGCCGGGACGTGCTGCACGAACCCCGCGCGGAGGAACGATTCGTTGGAGGAGTTCTCGAGGAGCCGGCGGACGAGGTAGGCCATCCCCGGGACGAGCTCCCCGTAGGGCATGTAGACGCGCAGCCGCCAGCCGGCGTCGGTGACGGCCCGCTTCTCCGCGTCCCCCATGCCGTAGAGCATCTGCATCTCCGGCAGGCGCCGGGGGAGGCCGAGGTGCGTGGCCACCGCCATGCCGTGCGCCAGCGAGCGGAGGTTGTGGCTGCCGAGCGCCGGCCGGAGAACGTCGGCGTGCTCGAGGAGGAACGTCGTCGCGGCCTCGTAGCAGGCGTCGGTGGCCGTCTTCCGCTCCCACACCGGCACCGGCCAGCCGGCCGCCCGCGCGTGGATCGTCTCGTAGTCCCAGTAGGCCCCCTTCACCAGCCGCACCCACACCGGCGTGCCACGTCTCCGCGCCCAGTCGGCGAGCGCCGGCAGGTCGCGGAGGCTGTCGCGCAGATAGGCCTGGACGACGACGCCGAAGTCGCGCCATCCGCGGAACTCCTCCTCCATCGCCACGGCGCGGAAGATGGCCAGCGCCAAGTCCTTCGTCGCGTGGCTCTCCATGTCGACGTGGATCTGGGCGCCGCCGGCGATCGCCAGACGCAACAGCGGCCGCAGCCGGCCGAGGACCCGCTCCGCCGTGCCCGCCGGATCGACGGCGTCGAACTGGCTGTCGAGCGCGGAGAGCTTGAGCGAAAGATTGACGCGCGGCATCGGCCCGTCGGGGCCGTCGTCGACGAGCGGATCGTGCGGCCAGCGCGCGGCGAGCGGCGGCAGCTCGCGGAGGAGGCGCTCGTAGGCCGCCGCGTAGGCGTCGGCGTCGGCGTCGCTGGTGACCGCCTCGCCGAGGAGATCGAGCGTGAAGCCGCGGTGGCTGCGGCGCTGGGCCTTCGCCGCGCGGGCCGCCTCGTGTGGATCGCCGCCGGCGATGAAGCGCCGGGCCTGGGCGAGGGTGGCCGCGCGGACGGCGCGCGAGGCCAGCGGCGCGAGGATCCCGCTGCGTGCCGCCTGGAGGGCCGTCCGCAGCGTGGCGGGGAGCCCGGCGAGCACCTCCTCGGGGAGATACTCGCGGAGGTGTCGGTCGAGCGCCGCGGGGTCGTCGAGCATCGGCATGCAGTCGACGAGCCGGAAGAGCCGGATCTTCAGCTCCTCGTCCTGCGTCGCCCACTCCCCCGCCTCCTGCATCCAACGCTCGGGGGACAGCCGCGACGGCTGGGCGGCGAGCGAGGCGGCGAGGAGCTCGCGGCCGATGACCTGCGTCCGCTCCTCGATCCGCCGCCGGTCGTCGGGGGACAGCCGCGAGGGGAAGCCGATCGTCGTATGGGGAACGCTCGACATGGGGCGGGTCTCCGGGAGCGCGGGGCCGCGGCCGCTCGATTCTCTGCTTCAGGCGAAGACGTCGGCGCCCCTGGGCAGCGCCGAAAGCGTCGTGATCAACTCCGCCAGCGACGCCGCCGCGGCGTCGAACCAGCGCTTCCCCGACTCGGCCGAAGACCCGTTCGGATCGCCGCTGCCGGTGTCGGGCTGGACGCGTGACCAGGGCCGCGGAGTCCAGGCATGGGCCTGCCGGATGCCGTCGCGGAGCCGGGCCGCCGCGGCGCCGTCGCCGGCGCGCCGCATCTCCATCCACTGCGGGCGGAGATGGAGCAGGAGCGACGTCTCCAGACGGCCGGCGTGGTCGCCGGGGTCGGGGAACACCTCGGCCAGCAGGTCGGGACGGAGGCGCCAGAAGTCGACCACGAGGATCGTCACGCCGGTGGCGAGCTGGCAGTCGCGGACCATCGGCTTGAAGTCGTTGCCGCCGTGGCCGTTGACGATCACCAGCCTGTCGATCCCCTGCCGCGCCAGGCTCTCGGTGACGTCGCGGAGGATCGCAAGCGCGGTGCCGGTCGAGAGGTGGACGGTGGCGACCTGGTCCTGCTGCTGCGCGTTGTTGCCGAAGGGGATGGCGGGGAGGACGACGGGAAAGGCGCCGGCCGCGGCCGCGATCCCCGCCGCCTGCTCGGCCAGCTCCGTCGCTTCCACCACGTCGGTGCCGTGCGGCATGTGGTGGTTGTGCGCCTCCGTCGCCCCCCAGGGGAGGATCGCCACGTTCGGCCGGCGCTCGAGGAGCTGGCCGTAATTCGCCTCGTGGAGGACCCAGGGCCGCGGCCCCGTGGCGGAGGGGGGCTGCCGGGGCGATGCGGTCACGGTGGCGGTTCCTGCGGGGGATGTCCAGGGAGGGGCCGAGTCGGCCGCGGTCCTCCGCAAGTCTAACGCGGACAGACGGTTGCGAGGGGGAGCGGCACGTCGACTCCGGCCCGCCGGACCGGCTCGGGGAGACGCCGTGGTACACTCGTGACCGTCGTCGGCCCGCGTCCGTCGCGGACCCGATCGACCCATGTATGGACACAGGCCGGTCGCCACCAGCGGCCGACGGGTGTGAATCGCCAGGCCGAGCATGCCACCGACGCCCTCGCGGCGCGCCTCGAGCGCCGCGGGCCGGTCGTCCTTCCCGCACTCCTGCTGTGCGACTTCGGCCACCTGGCCGACGAGGTCACGCGTCTGGAGGAGGCGGGCGCCGCGGGCCTGCATCTCGACGTGATGGACGGGGTCTTCGTCCCCCAGCTCACCTACGGGCAGGTGGTGGTCGAGGCGGTGCGGCGGGCGGCCACGGTGCCGCTGGAAGCCCATTTGATGGTGGCCGAGCCCGACCGCTGGCTCGCCGATTACGTCCGCGCCGGCGCCGACATCCTCACCGTCCACGTCGAGGCGCTGCCCGACCCGGCGGCGACCGCCGCGGAGATCAGGCGACTGGGCGCCCGCGCCCACCTGGCCATCAGCCCCCGGACCCCGGTGGAGCGGGCCGTCGAGTGGCTCGACCGCTTCGACGGCGTGCTCGTGATGAGCGTCGAGCCCGGGTTCGGCGGCCAGTCGTTCGACCCGGCGGCGCTCGACAAGCTCGCGGCCCTCGCGGCGGCCCGCGCCGCGCGCGGCTTGGGGGTGCGTCTGTGCGTCGATGGCGGCATCTCGACTTCGACGATCGGCCCCGTGGCCGCCGCCGGCGCCGAGTACGTCGTCGCCGGCAGCGCCGTCATCCGCTCGCAGGATTACGCCCACGCCATCCGCGACCTCGAGCGGATCGCCGGCGACGCGGCCCGTGCCGCGGATCGTTTCCCCCGGAGCCCGTCTCTCGATGGCTGACCTGCTCGTCGTGGTCCGCGCCGGCACGACGGAATACGATCTCCAGGGCCGCATCCGCGGCAATCTGGACATGCCCCTCACCGCGGCCGGCCGGTCCGCCGCAGTGGCTTCCGCGCGCGAGCTCGCCGCGGCCCCGCCCACGGCCCTCTACTCCTCCCCGTCCGCCTCCGCGACGGCCACCGCCGCGGTCATCGGATCGGCTCTGGGCCTGGCTCCGCGGCGTGTCGCGGCGCTGGCCGATCTCGATCTCGGTCTCTGGCAGGGGATGCTCGTCGACGACATCCGCCGCCGGCAGCCGCGGCTGGCGCGCCACTGGGAAGAGGATCCCTGGACCGTGGTGCCCCCCGACGGCGAGCCACTCGCCGATGCCCGCGACCGTGTCGCCGGAGCGGTCGAGTCGATCCTCGCCCGCCATCCCGGCGGACGGGTGGCGGTGGTGGTGCCGCAGCCGCTCGACCGGATCCTCCGCGCCGTCGTCTCCGGCTCCGCCGTCGGCGATCTGTGGGACGTGGCCGACGAGGGAGCGACGGTGTCCCGCTTCGTGATCGACGACGACGCCCCCTCCCGCCCCGCGATGGCGGTGCTGGCGGGCGTGTTCGGCGGTGCGGCGTTCCGGGGAGCCACCCGCGGCCGCTTCGGCGTCGCCCAATCGTGACACCGTGCCTCGGGCCGCTCGCCGCAGCGGCCCCGCCCGGCGGGGAGGGGTCCTCGGGGCGGTCGAGATCGCCATCGCATCCGGCGGCGGCGCCGGACTAGACTGCCCGGCGTGCTCCCTCCCCATTTCCAGCCCTCCCCGGCCACGATCGGCATGGAACGAACCTCCCCCTCCGCCCAGCCCTCGGACAAGACGGCCCCCCCGCAGGCGATCGCTCCGGGCGAGTCCCCGGACGGCGGCGACCGCGTCCCGCGTCCCAAGCGCGGCGTGCCGCACGGCCTTTGGCAGCGGTGCGAGGGGTGCGGTGAGACGATCTACCGCAAGGAGGCGGAGGAGATCCTCAACGTCTGCCCGAAGTGCGGATTCCACTGGTACGTCTCCGCGGCGAAGCGGCTCGAGCAGCTCCTCGACCCCGGCACGTTCGAGGAGTGGGACTCCGGCCTGCGGCCCACCGATCCCCTCGGTTTCCGCGACAAGAAGCCCTACGCCGACCGGCTCGTCGCCGAGCAGAAGCGCACCGGGCTCTCCGACGCGGCCCTCACCGGCACCGGCATGATCCGGGCCCGGCGCGTGGCCGTCGGCGTCACCGACTCGTCGTTCATCATGGGGAGCATGGGGAGCGTGGTGGGGGAACGCCTCACGCGCGCCGTGGAGCGGGCCACCGCCGACCGCCTCCCGCTGATCATCATCTCCGCCTCCGGGGGCGGCGCACGGATGCACGAGGGAATCCTGTCGCTGATGCAGATGGCCAAGGTGTCGGCGGCCCTCGCCCGCTACTCGCAGGCCGGCGGGCTGTTCATCTCGGTCCTCACCAACCCCACGATGGGGGGCGTGGCGGCGAGCTTCGCCTCGCTCGGCGACCTCTGCTTCGCCGAGCCGCGGGCCCTGATCGGGTTCGCCGGACCGCGGACGATCAAGGCCACGATCCGCGTGGAGCTTCCCAAGGGCTTCCAGACCAGCGAGTTCCTCCTCGAGCACGGCTTCGTCGACCGCATCGTGCACCGCAAGGATCTCAAGAGCGAGATCGCCCGGGCGATCGACTACTGCTCGCGCTGAGCGGGCCGGCCGGATCGGGTCGACCGTCCCGACTCGGGACGGGGATCGGGCGTGCCGCCGGGGTCACGGCGCGATTCCGCGTCACCAGCGACCCTGGAAGCCGGCGTAGCCGCCGTGGATCACCGTGAAGGTGCCCGCCGAGAGCGGCGGCACGTCGGTCGGAGCCGCGAGCGTCGAGGGCCACTGGCCGTCCGACTGGGCGACGTTGTCGACGCCCACCACGCGGTAGCCGAGCGAGAGCGTCCAGCGGTCGCTCAGGTCCCATGCGGCCCCGGCATCGACGCTTCCCAGCCAGGAGAAGACGCCGCGCGAGGAGTGGACGAGCACCGGCTGGCCACCGGCGAAGGTGGCGCCGGTGCCTCCGGCGGTGCCGAGCTGCGTCGTGTCGGTGATCGAGTTGCCGGCGATCATGATCTTCGGCACCGTCGTGAGCCGGACGCGCGAGGCGATCCGCCAGTCCCCCTTGAGGCCCACCTGCGCGCCCCACAGGTTGTTGTTGGTGGCCACCGAGAGGAGCGACTGGTTCGCGCCGGTGGTCGAGGGGGGAAGCGACGACGAGGTCGAGAGTTGCGTGAGCACGTCCTCGAGCTCGAAGAACCGGAAGCCGGCCAGCCACACCAGCGTCGTGCGGCGATCCAGCGGCTGGAACTCCGGCCGGTCGGTGGCGCGCAGGAGCCAGTTGATCTCGATGTCGTTGACGAGGTCGGAGCGGGCGATCTGCTGGCTCGAGGCGTCGACGAGAAAGGCCGCGGCGGGCGATCCGCCGATGGTCACGCCCGGCGCCTGCGGGACGGCGTCGATCCCGCCGCCGCCGGCCGTCGCCGACGTTCCCAGTCCGTAGACCCCCCAGTAGATCGCCTCGATCCCCTGCCGCTGCTGGTCGCCCATCCAGCGCCCGATGTGCAGATCGATGCCGCCGGGCCAGGTCGCGCCGGCGGACGCGGTGCCGAGCGTCGCCATGCCCGGCACCGGCTGCATCGTCGCCGTGCCGCCGGGGAGCGTGCGCGTCATGACGAGCCCGGCGGCGCCGGTGAACCAGCGCGGCCAGTCGGGGGCGAAGTCGGATGGGAGCGCCTGGGGGATGGCGGCGTAGGCGCCGAGGTCGGCCGGATCGGGGACGTACATCGGCGCGGGCACGACCCCGCCGTCGATCGGCACGCCCCCGTCGATCTGCCCCGACGTCACCGGCGCCGCGGGGGGCACCGGTGGTGCCAGCGGCGGGAGGACCGGATACTCCCCCGCCGTGGTCCTCGGCTCGGGCACCGCGATCGGTTCAGCTCCGGACTGCGCCCGCGCGGGCGTCGCGACGGCGGCCGCCGCGCCCCACGCGCACGCGGCCACCGTCGCCCAGGCGGCGGAACGACGGCGGCGGAGACGTGGCAGGTGGCGGGTCATGGCTGTTCGCCCGGGGGGCTCCGCCGGCGGCGGAACGGCGGCGGGAGAGTCTTGGAAACGCCGGCGCCGATCAAGGCCGTTTCGCCGCCTGCCGGCGGACTCCCGCGGTACACTCGGGGAAATCGACGCGCCCCGGGAGTTTGCGGAACATGACTCGATCGCGGTCCCAAGGCCCGCGGTCCCGCCCCGGCCCACCTTCCCCCC
>CAWUOA010000017.1:0-20439 GCA_963923225.1 uncultured Planctomycetaceae bacterium | reverse complement strand
CGCGTCCCCGGCCTCCCACGTGACGCGGACCTCGAGGGAGTGGCCCGCCCGGCGCACGTCGCGCACCGCCTCGCGCACCGACTCCAGCCCCGCCTTCTTGCCGTTGAGGATCAGTCTCGCTCGCATCGGGATCTCCTTCGCGGCACTGGTCACCGCCGGGTGGAGGCTATCACGCGCCGCGACGGCCGTGTCGGAGCGAACGGAAACCCGCCGCCGTCGCTTCGGAGACGGTCGCCTCGCGCCTGTTCGCAGCATCCTTGGGTCAACTGGACGGCATGCGGACCCGTGGTACCCTGAAAACCGGTATCGCCGCCCCGCCGGTTACGTTCTCGTCCCGCCAAGGATGTCGCGGCATTGGCTTCGCTCCACACCACGCGCGTGAGCCTGTTCCTCCGTATTCGCGGAACGCCGGGAGATTCCGGCGTGTGGGCAGAGTTCGTCGGGCTCTACGGGCCGGCGATCGTGCGCTGGTGCCGTCGGCACGGCCTCCAGGACACCGACGCCCACGACGTCGCACAGGAGGTGCTGGTCCGGTTCTGGCGCATGGCGGGGAAGTTCCGCTACGACCCGGCCCGCCGCTTCCGCGCGTACCTGCGGCGGATGGTCCTCTCGGCCGTCGCCGATTGGAGCGAGGTGAGGCGAGCCGACCGCGACGCGACGGGTGACGACGCCCTCCAGAAGGTCCTCGACGAGGCGCCGGCGCGGGAAGATCTCGCCGCCCGGATCGAGGAGGCCTTCGACACCGAGATGCTCGACCTCGCCATGGAGGAGGTCGAGGAGCGGGTCAAGCCGCGCACCTGGGAGGCCTTCCGTCTCTTGGCGATCGAGCGGATCCCCGGAGCGGAGGTGGCCGCGAGGCTGGACATGGACGTCAATCACGCCTACGTCGCGCGTTTCCAGGTGCAGCGGATGATCCGAGACGAGATCGTGCGCCTGCAGGAAACCGGCCTCCCATCGACGACGGTGGGGTGATCCGGCCGTGCCCCCCTCCCCTGCCTCCCCTTCCGGCACCAGCGACGACCGTCCCGACGGGCCCTCCCCGGGAAGCCAGCCCGACAGCCGAACCGGTGCCTGCCCGCGCACCACCGCGTGGGTCCGGCTCTCCTCCGGCACCATCGACGAGGCGGAGGAGGAGGTGCTGCTCGCACATCTGGCCGTCTGCCCGGTGTGTCCGGACCGCGTGGCGCGGATCCCCTCCGGTTGGGATTCCACCAGCGGCCGCCGCAGCGCCCTCGACGACGCCGCGACACGGCGGATCGTGGAATCGATCGCGGCGAGTGAGCCCCCCAGGGCGCCGCGGACGGTGCTTCCGCCCCCCGTGATTCCCGGCCTCGCCGACCTCGACGAGGTGGGCCACGGCGGCATGGGCACCGTCTACAAGGCCCGCGAGGAACGGCTCGGCCGCACCGTGGCGGTGAAGGTGCTCTCGGGTACGGCGGTCCGCTCGGCGGAAGGCCACCTCCGCGCGGAGCGCGAGGCGAGGATCCTCACGCGCATCGCCCATCCGAACATCGTCCAGATCCTCTACGTCACGGAGGCCGACGGGGCGCCCGCGATCGTGATGGAGTGGATCGACGGCCTATCGCTCGTCGAGCGCCGCGCCCGGGCGCCGCTGACGACGCGCGAGGCGGTGGACATCGTCGCCGACCTGGCCCGGGCGGTTTCGGCGGTCCATGCCTGCGGCATCGTCCACCGCGACATCAAGCCGGCCAACGTCCTCCTCGCGGCGTCTCCCGGGGCAGCCGGGCCCGGGGCGTCGAAGCCCGTTCCCAAACTCGTCGACTTCGGACTGGCACGCCCCGACGACGATCTTGCCGGCTCCGTCACCCGCGCCAGTGTCACCGTCGGCACGCCGGCGTTCATGGCACCGGAGCAGACCGGCCTCGACCCGGCGCTCGGCTCCATCGGCCCCGCCACCGACATCCACGCGCTCGGCGCCTTGCTCTACTGGCTCCTCTGCGGCCGGGCCCCCTACGAGGACCGCACCACCGCGGCCACGCTCAAGCGAGCGGCGGCCGCCGACGCTCCCCGCCTCTCGTCGATGGTGCCGCGCGTCCCGGCCGATCTGGCGACGATCGTCGATCGCTGCCTCGCGCAGCGGCCCGAAAGGCGTTACCGTTCCGCCGACGCGCTCGCCGACGACCTCCAGCGTCATCTCGACGGCCGTCCGGTCCACGCCCGTCCGGTGGGCGGCCTCGAGCGCGTCGTCAAGTGGGCGCGACGGCGGCCGGCGCTGGCCGCCCTCTCCGCAAGTGCGGCCCTGGCGACGTGTGCCCTCGTCGCGGGGACGGCGTACCATGTCCGGAGCCTCGAGCGTGCGAGCGCCGCGATCACCGCCAGCCGCGACGAGGCGCTGGCCGCGGAGGAGCGGGCCCGGCAGTCGTTCGACCTGCTCACCGACTCCTCCGCCGAGCGTCTCCTCAGCCGCAGTGCCGCTCTCGACGACGCGGACCGGGACCATCTCCGCGGTATCCGCGAGCAGTACCGGCAATGGCCGCTCGCCCCCGACGCGGCCTCGGGGCTCCGATTCCGGGCCGCGGGGCTCGACCGGCTCTCGAAGATTTTCCTCCGCCTCTCTTGGGTCGATGACGCGCTCGACTCCGCCGCCGCCGCGAGCGAGAACCTCGCCGACCTTGAACGACTCGGTCTGGACGACGACGGCGACCGGCAGCGGCGTCTCGATCTCGACCTCTTCCGTGGCGGACTGCTGATCAGCACCGACCGGCTCGACGAGGCGGCGGCGGTCCTGTCCGCGGAGATCGAACGGCTCGGGCAAGACGGCGTCTCCCACCCCGAGAACGCCCGCCACCTCCCCGGCGCGCTGTCTGGACTGGCGATCGTGGAGAGCCGCCTCGGAAGGCCGGAGGAGGCGAGCCTCCACTTCCGCCGGGCGCTCGACCTGTGCGACCGGCTCGTCGCCGAGGCGCCCGACGACGCGGCGATGCTCCGCCTGGCGCTCCCGGTCTACTTCAACGCCGCGTCGACGCCGTCGCTCGGAACCGACGACGAGCGCCATGCGTTCTGGGAACGGCTCGTGGCGCTCGCCGAGCAGGGCCTGGCCCGCTTCGCCACCGACCGCGACTTCATCGGCTCGAGCGCCACGATGGCCTTGTCGGCGCTGGCCGACCTCGATCTCGCCCGCGGGCGCCCCGACGAAGCGCTCGACCATGTCCGGCGGCGGGCCGCGCTCGCCCGGCGTCTCGCCGCCGAGCACCCGGACTCCGAAACCTTCGCGAACGAGTCGATGGCGGTGGCGAGCCAGGCCTTCCGCTGCCATGCCGCCCTCGGCCGGCCCGGCGATGCCGAAGAGGAGCTCGCCGCGGCGGTGGCGGTGGCCGCCAGGGCGGTGGCGGCGGAGCCGGCGATCGTGTCCAGGGCCCGCGTCCTCGCCTGGCTCCTCGATGCCCGCGCCGAGATGGAAAGGGCCCTGGGCCGTGACGAGCAGGCGCAGGCCACCGAACGCACGCTCCTCGACGCGATCCGTCCCTGGACCGAAGGCCCCGGCGCCGATCCGCAATTGGTGGCCATCCGCGCCGCCACGCGTGAGCGGATGGACGCGCCTGAGGGAGATGGCGTTCCCGGCGAACCGGTCCCGGCTGCCGGAAAAAGGTAACCGCCGCCGAATCCCGTCATTCGGTGGCCGTCACCTTTCCCCCCCGGCGACCGCAGCCGGAAGACGTCGTTTTGGCCGGCCCATTCGCCGCCGAATACGACCGCTTCTCGGGCGGTTTCAGGTTTTGCCCGCTCGACCCGTATGGATCAATGGAGGGCGCTGCGCTCCGTCTGCCGGAACGTTCCCTCCCCGAAGCGATCGCCGATGCCCCCCCGAGGAAAGTATCCATGCGCGTCTCACTGGCCTTCTCGCCCCTGCGATACCACCCCAGGGCCCGCCTGCCCGGCATCCTCTCCCTCGCGGCACTCGGATTCGCCTTTCCAGCCGCGCCGGCGCGTGCCGACCAGACGATCTCCACCGCCGTCACCGGCCCGATCTACGGTGGCAACGCCGGGATCACCGTCACGCCCACCGGCTCGGTGACCAACGGGAGCGGGCCGGCGTTCGCCACCAACGGCAAAAACACCATCACATTCCTCACCAACTCCGGATCGGTGTCCGGCTCCGACTTCGGCCTCTCCGTCGTGGTCGGGCAGACGGTCGGCAGCGTCACCAACGCCGGTTCCTTCACCGGAGGCACGGCCGCCATCTCGAGCGCCGGACAGATCACCACCCTCACCAACGACGGCGTCATCAGCGGCTCCGGCAACACGTCCATCGAGAACACCGGCACGATCATTTCGCTCGTCAATTCGGCCACGATCACCGGGCCCAACGCCGTGGCGAACCACCAATCAGGCGTCATTCGCGGTATCACGAACACCGGTTCGATCGACGGCATCTGGAGCTACGGGTCCATCGGCCCGGCGACGGTCTCGGGCGATCCGGTCATCTCGAGCACGGGCGCCGGTGCCACGATCGGCGGGCTCATCATGAACGGGGGGAACGTCACCGGTGACATCGTCATCGAGAACGAGGATCTCGCGATCCAGGGCCCCAAGTTCGGCGAGGGTGTCGGCACGTTCGCCGGGGGAACGATCGAGGTGCGGAACGGCTCGCTCATGATCGACTCGGGAGTGATCGGGCTCTCCGACGACGTGATCGTCTCCTCGGCAGGCGGCGTCGCCGGGGCAGGGACGATGACCAACGGCTCCGTCGTGTTTCTCGGCGGTACCCGTTCGCTGAACGGTTCGTTCTCCCAAACTGCCGCCGCGGGCCTGCTCATCGACCTCGACGAGTCACCGAATCTGAGTTACGGCAGTCTCGCAGTCAGCGGCAGCGCGTCGTTCGACGGCTTTCTCGACCTCCAGCAATCGGCTCACGCACTCGCGGCCGGTGATTCGATGGAATTGTTCACCTTCGCCTCGAGCGTCGGCGAATTCGCGGGCCTGCTGGTCGACCTGGCCCCGCTGACGAGCCTCGGGGGTGGCCGGTGGTCATACGACAGCCCTTTGAACGGCAGTCTGATCCTCACGGAAGTCTGGAGCGCGACGAGCTTCCGCATCGACGTGACGGCGGCCGCCGTCCCCGAGATCGACCCCGCCGGCCTCGGCTCGGTGCTGGCCCTCGCCTGCGGCTCGCTGTCGCTCCTCGAACGGCGCCGCGTCGCCCGCCGCTCGCCGCGGGTCTCCTGACTCCACGAGCCGCATCGGGTCGGGACTCGCTTCAGCACCCCGATGCCGACGCTCCCCGCCCCCGGTGGACTTTCCGCGTTCCACCGGGGGCGGCGGCGTTCGATGCGAGTGCGGCCAACGGAGGCCGCCGCCGGCTACACTCGTGGCCATTGACGCGCCGCGGAACATTCCACGTGCGTCGCCACGCCCCACTTCTCCGATGCCGGCTACGATCCACTTCCGAGCCTGCGGCGGGCTGGGTAACCAGCTCTTCCAGTACGCCACCGCGCGGGCGCTGGCGATCCGTTCGAGCGCCGCGCTCGCCGTCGACCGCACCTGGTACGATCGGCTCGGCACCGGGGTCACGCCCCGCACCTGGGAGCTCGAGCGCTATCCCCTCCCCCTCCGCGACGCGACGCCCCGGGAGCACCGGCTGGGATCGACGCTGTCGCGGCGGGCGCTGCGCTGGCTCGGGCCGCTCGCCGGCATGCGTGCGATCGTGGAGAGCGACTCGGCCCCCCTGCCGCCGACGCGCGTCTCGGGCGACGCGTACCTCACCGGCTACTGGCAGGACGAGCGCGGCTTCGCCGACATCCGCGACACGCTCCGCCGGGAGCTCGTGCCGGTCGAGCCACCCGGCCCCGAGGATGCACACGTCCTGGGAATCATCGGCCGCACGGAGAGCGTCTCGGTCCACGTCCGGCGCGGCGACTACGTCACCGATCCGGCCGCCGCCGCCAGGCACGGCACCTGCTCCCCGGGCTATTACGAGCGTGCCATGGCCCTCGTCGCCGAGCGCGTCGCGAGTCCGACCTTCTTCCTCTTCTCCGACGACCCCGCCTGGACGGCCGCGAATCTCCGCATCCCCTGGCCGCACCGGCACGTCTCCCACAATTCCCCCGCGGCCGCCGTCCAGGATCTCCGCCTCATGGCGGCCTGCCGGCACCACTGCATCGCCAACAGCTCCTTTTCGTGGTGGGCCGCCTGGCTCGCCGAGAGCACCGGGAGCCTCGTGATCGCCCCCGAGCGCTGGCTCGCCTCGGGCGGCGGCGAGCGGATCGTGCCGGCCCGCTGGGAGCGAATCGGTATCTGATCGAGTTTTTCCCGTCACCGTCACCTTCACCGGGAGCCCCGTCATGCTCGACGCCGTCTCGCGCGACCGCGATTTCCCGTCGCTCTCGGGGAAGGTCTATCTCAACAGCGCCGCCGAGGGGATTCCGCCGCTGGCGGTGGGCGAGGCGCTGGCGCGGTACTTCCGCGACAAGCAGCTCGGCATGGACGGCCGGATCCTCCATGCGGAGGTGCACGCCGAAGCCCGCCGGCTCGCCGCCCGCATGATCGGCCTCGACGCCGACGAGGTCGCCATCTGCTCCTGCTCCTCCGAGGCCTTCAATCTCGCGGCCCTCGCCCTCGGGCTCGCCGACGGCGACGAGGTGATCGTCACCGACCTCGACTTTCCCGCGAGCGTCACCCCGTTCCTCCAGGAGTCCTGCCCGGCCGCGGTGAAGGTCTGGCGGGCGCGCGGGGGCCGCCTCGACGAAGCCGATCTCGCGGCGCTCCTCTCGCCGCGCACGCGCCTGGTGTCGCTCCCGGCGGTCTCCTTCTACAACGGTTTCCGCGCGGACGTGCCCGCGACCGCGGCACGCGTCCACCGGGAGTCGCCGGCGCTCCTGGCCGTCGACGTCACGCAGGCCCTCGGCCGGATCCCGCTCGACCTCGAGTCGGGGGCGCTCGCCGACGCCGATCTCGTCGTCTCGAGCACCCACAAATGGATTCTCGGGCCCCACGGCGGCGGCATCGTCGGCGTGCCGCGCCGTCGCGAGGCGGAGTGGACCGTCCCCGCCGGCGGCTGGTTCAATGTCCGCGACGCCTTCGGCGCGGAGCGATTCGAGGCGGTCCGCCACCATGAGGGCGCCGCGAGTTTCGCCGTCGGCATGCCGAATTACCCGGCCCTGTACGGCATCCGCGCGGCGCTCGAGTACGTCTCCGCCATCGGCGTCGCCGCCATCGACCGCCATGCCCGCCCGCTCGTCGGCCGCTGCCTCGAGGGACTCGTCTCCCTCGGCGTCGATCTCCTCTCGCCGGCCGACCGCGCCGATCTGGCCGGGATCCTCGCCTTCCGCCATCCCCGTGCGGAGGCGATCCACGCCCGTCTCCACGCCGGCGACATCCATGTCATGCACCACGCCGGCCGGCTCCGCGTGGCGATCCACGGCTACACCACGGCCGACGACGTCGAAGCGTTCCTCGCCGCCCTCGCCGAGGCGCTCGCCGCGGAGGGCTGAGCCGCGGCGTCATGCCGCCGGGCGAGACCGGCCGGAAGGTCGCGGCGCGTTCACAGCGTACCGCGGAGCCGGGCGACGTCCGCGTCGTGCGGGGCACGAGGCTCGGCGGTCCCCGCCTGCACGGCCGCGAAGAGCTCGCGGCGGGCGTCGAGCAGTTCGAGCGCCCGGTGGACGTCGGGCGGCTCCTCGGCGGACGACCCCGGCGCGACGTCGACGACGGCGGGCGCGGCGGGCGCGGGGGCGCGGCCGCCATCCTGCCAGGCCAGCACGAGCACGCACAACGACGCCGCCGCTCCGGCGATCGCCTCCGGGAGGACGCGCGAGCGCGAGCCGGGGCGCGTCGGCCGGTGCGCCGCGAGGATCGAGTGCCGGTCCGACGCCGCGACCTCCATCGCCACGAGCACGCGCTGCCGGAAATCGGCCGACGGCACCGGCCCCCGGGTCGCCAGGAGGAGGGCCTCGATCTGCGGCGTGCCCGGAACCGATTCGGGATCGCGATCGTCGGCGGGCTGGAAGTGGTTCATCGGATCACCTCCGCGGCCAGCGCCGCGCGGAGTTTCTCGAGGGCGTAGCGGTAGCGGCCCGCGGCCGTGTTGAGGCTGACGTTCGTGACGCGGGCGATCTGGGCGAAGGTCAGCCCGCCGTCGATCTTCAGGGCCACCACCTCGCGCTGTGCCTCGGGCAGCAGGGCCAGCGCCGCACGGACCCGCTCCGGGTCGATGCCGCCGGACTCGGCCGGCCGGTCGGCGGGGTGGTCGCTCGCGCGGCCGATCCGCTCGATCGCCTCGCGCTCGAGGCAGCGGCGACGGCGCCGCCGCCACACGGCATGCCGCAGCGAGGCGAACGCGTACGCCTCGGGGTCGGCGACGTCCCCGGCGAGCACACCGCAGTGGACGAGGCGGACGAAAAGGTCCTGGACGATGTCCTCCGCCTCCGCCTGGGAACACCCCAGCGTCCGCGCGGCCCCGACGAGCCGGCTGGCGTAGCGGTCGTAGAAGACGGCGAAGTCGGCGCGGCCACCGACGCCGTCGCCGCGTTCCGGGCCGTCGATGCGGTCGGGGACGGGATCGTCATGCGGCGAGTCGTGCACGCTCTCGTCCCCCGGTTGTCGCGTCCCCCCGATATCCGCCCGGGTCCCCATCGGCCCCGAGCCATGGATCATGCTACCCGCCCGGCCTTCGTCGCGTCTCGTGGCTCCCCGCCTGCCTCGCCACGCTCCTTCTTCGCCCTCCCTCCCCTCCGGAGACTCGAGCGCCCCCGATTTGTATGCCGGCGCCGGACCGGGTCGGACGCCGCGCCGGGGCCGGCACAGCGGCGGGGATTTACATTCGCCGGCGGCGCCCGCACCATTTGGGGCGCGGAGGGGGCCAGATCGCGCCGACGACCACGAAGCGTCGCTGGTCGACGATTTGCCGCATCCCTCCCTGCCCCGAAATCCACACTCCGAGGACACGCGCATGGGCTTCCACCAGACGAAGACGCACCGCTCCGGCAAGCACTCCCACCACCAGATCGGCCTGGTCCGCGGACAGTTCGGCGACATCCCCGAGGACTCCTGGCTCGACTTCCTCGCCAAGAACGGCTTCGACGGCTGGGAGGAGGCGTCGTGGGAGCTCGACCTCCCGCAGTGCGACACCGAGAGCGGCGCCGAGGCCTACGCGAAGAGCCGGGTGGAGAAGGCCAAGAAACGCGGCCTCGAGATCTTCTCCGTGGCCACCCACCTCCAGGGGCAGGTCCTGGGCGACGAGCCCTCCGCCAAGACGCTGCAGTTCATCGGCGGCGAGCCGGTCGAGGCCTACGTGAAGTGGCGGAAGGCTGGCAACGAGCCGCCGCGCACCAACCCCTACTACGTCCCCGACGAGGTCGGGAAGCTGATGCAGGAGAAGGCCCGCACCGATCTCGTCCGCGCCGTGCGTCTGGCCCACTACCTCGGCAAGCACCAGGACCGGACGGTGGCCGTCCCCGGCTTCGTCGGCTCCCCCGCCCACTGCTGGAGCCACTTCTTCGAGTTCCCGCCGCGGCCGAAGTCGATCGGCGGCTACCCGATCCCCGAGGTCCTCGACGTCAGCCTCGAGCTCCTCGTCGAGCGCTTCGCGCCGGTCTTCGACGCCTGCCGGAAGTACGGCGTGACGTTCGACCTCGAGTGCCACCCCGGCGAGCGGGCGATGGGCGACATCGAGAGTGCCGGCGACTACCTCCGGGCCCTCGGCAAGGCGGGCTACGGCACCGACGTCGTCGGCTTCAACATCGATCCCAGCCACATGGTCTGGCAGGGCGTCTGCCCGATCGCCTTCATCCGCGAGTTCCCCGAGGCGATCCACACCGCGCACATCAAGGGAGTGCAGGTGATCGACGGGCCGACGCGGGCCGGGCGTCTCGGCGGCCACCGCCCCATGGGCCACAAGCTCAACGGCTGGAACTTCGTCACCGCCGGCAGCCGGCGCGACAGCGTGAACGTCGAGGAGATGATCGTCGAGCTGAACCGGGCCGGCTACTCCGGGGCGATCAACATCGAGTGGGAGGACAACGACGCCGAGAAGAAGGCCGGCGCCGTCGCCGCCCTGAAGGCCGTGCACGCCTGCGACCTCCCGCCGGCCACCGGCCGCCACGACGAGACGCTCAAGGCCTGACCCGCCGACCGTCACGCGAGGGATCGAACGGAACGGGGCGGCGGGTCGGCGACGGCCCGCCGCCTCTTCGTTCGGGGCCTTCGGTCATCCGCGCGCTCGGAGTGGCCCATGCCCCCTTCCGCCCGGACGTTCGCTGCGGCCATCCATGGCCTCCGCTCACTCGACGCCGACTGCGCTCCGCCATCCTGGCTGCGCTGGTCGGCGGCGCCGGTTGGAAGAGGGCATGGGCCACCCCTCGCCACCACGCCGTTTCGGTACGAACAAGCACATGCACTCGCGATTCCCCCGGATCGCACCACCGGGTTCGCACGAGGAGCTCCCCATGACGCGATCGCTCGTTTCCTGCCTGCTGCTGGCCGCACTGGTCGGCTCCCCGGTGGCCGCCGCGGCGCCGCGCTCCGCCACGCCGCCGGAGTCGATCTCCGTGCCGGAGGGCTTCGAGGTGGAGCTCGTCCGCTCGGCTCAGGACGGGGAGAGCTCCTGGATCTCGATGACCTTCGACGCGCAGGGGCGCGTGATCGTCGGCCTGGATGACGTCGGCGTCGCCCGGCTCGCTCCGCCTGCCGACGCCGGCGGCGAGTGGTCCTTCACCCGCCTCGACGACACCCTCCGCCACTGCCGCGGCGTTCTCGCCCACCGGGGCGACCTGTACGTCAACGCCACCGATTCGAAGGAGCTGTGGCGCTTCCGCGACCCGGGCGGCGACGGCGCCTACGCCGAGCGGACATTGCTCGAGTCGTTCGACTACCGCAGCCGCTACGGCCATGGCCAGAACCAGCTCACCGTCGGCCCCGACGGGGCGCTCTACTCGATCGTCGGCAACGACGTCTCCTTCCCCGAGGGCTCCGATCCGCTCTCTCCCTACCGCGGCGCGAGCCTCGACCGGCTCCTCCTCGATCCCGCCGACGCCGGCCACGACGACCGCGTCGGCTACCTCCTCCGCTTCGACCCCGATGGCTCGAGCTGGTCGATCGTCGCCGGCGGCTTCCGCAACCAGGTCGACGCCGCCTGGAACGCCGACGGGGAATGGTTCACGCAGGACGCCGACATGGAGTGGGACGTCGGCCAGCCCTGGTACCGGCCGACGCGCGTCAACCACGTCGTGCCGGGGGGGGAGTACGGCTGGCGCTGGGGAACGTCGAAGTGGCCGGTGTACTACCCGGACAGCCTCCCCACCACGCTCGACACCGGCCTGGGATCGCCGACGGGCGTCCTCTTCGGCACCACGTCGAACTTTCCCGGCAAGTGGCGCGAGGCCTTCTACATGGCCGACTGGCAGCATGGCCGGATCCTCGCGGCCTGGTTCACGCCCGAGGGGGCGACCTACTCCGCCACCGACGCGCTGTTCGCCGAAGGAGGGCCGCTCAACGTCTGCGACATGGGTATAGGCCCCGACGGCTGCCTGTGGTTCGTGACCGGCGGCCGCGGCTCGCAGTCGGGGCTCTACCGGGTGTCGTTCACCGGCGACGCGGCGGGCGTCCCTCCGGCGCCGTCCGTCGCCGACGACGTGGCCGAGGCGGCGAAACGGGCGCGGGCCCGGCGGCACGAGCTCGAGCGCCTCCTCGTCGTGCCCCCCCGGCCGGCGACGATCGAAGCCCTGTGGCCCGAGCTCGCCTCCCCCGACCGCTGGCTGCGCTTCACCGCCCGCGCGGTCCTCGAGCGGCAGCCGCTCGACGGCTGGCGCGACCGGGCCCGCGCCGAACGCGTTCCGCTCGCCCGCGGCGAGGCGCTCCTGGCGTGGGCGAGGATCGCCCCGGAGGGGGAGCGGGCGGACGTCGTCCGCGCCCTCCTCGCGGGGCCGCCAGGGGCGGAGGAGCCGGACGTGCTCCTGGCCTGCCGGACACTCGCGATCCTCATGGCGCGCGGCGTCGATTCGTCGGCGTCGCGGACGGCGGAGCTCCACGCCTTCCTCGACCGCCTCGACGATCACCCCTCCGCCGCGGTGCAACGGGAGCTCGTCGAGCTGCTCGTGGCGAGCGCCCACCCGGCGGCCGTCGACCGCGTGCTCGCGCGACTCGACCGGGCGGCGAGCCAGGAGGAGGAGATCCACTGCGTCCACGCGCTGGTGCGCCATGCCGGCCCGTGGACCGTGGCGGCGCACCGCCGGCTGCTCGAGTGGTTCGCGGGGGCACGCAGCTATCGAGGGGGGCACCTTCTCTCCCAGATCCTGGCCCGGATGCAGGCCGATCTCCTCACGACCGTCACCGACGCCGAACGTCCCGAATTGGCCGGGGCACTGGCCGCGCTCGAAAGCCCGCCCGCCGAGGCCGCCGCCGTCCGCTCGACCCGGCCGCTCGTGAAACGATGGACGCTCGAGGAGGTGACGCGGAACCTCGCCCCCGGCGCGATCGACGGCCGCGGGCGAAAGGCGGGCCTCGAGGCGCTCGCGGCGGGGGAGTGCCTCAAGTGCCACCGCTTCGGCGACTCCGGCTCCTCGATCGGCCCCGACCTGTCCGCCGTCGGGAAGCGCTTCGACGCCCTCGCGATCCTCGAATCGATCCTCCAGCCCTCGAAGGTGGTCGATCCGAAGTACCACGCCACGACCTGGGTCCTCGCCGACGGCCGCGTGGTGACGGGCCGGGCGAACATGGTGAGCGCCGCGGAGATCGGCGTGGAGACCGATCCGCTCTCCGGCGCGAGCGTGAAGATCGCCCGCGCGGAGATCGAGTCGTCGCATCCGTCGACGGTGTCCCCCATGCCGGAGGGCCTCGTCGACACCCTCACCCTCGACGAGCTCTTCGATCTTCTCGCCCTGCTGCGGGCCGGGCCGGCGGCCCGCTGACGCTTCCGGCCCCCTCCCCGCTTCCGGCCGTCGGCCGGGCCGTAGGATGGATCCACCCCGGCGGCGTCCGGCTTCCCGGGGACTCGCGAGGAGCCCGCCGTGTCCACGCCGGCCTTCACGCTCCGCGGTGTGACGAAGACCTACGCCACCGGAGCCGGTGCCGTGCGGGCCCTCGACGGCGTCGATCTCGATCTCTTTCCCGGGGAGTTCGTCGTCCTCCTCGGCCCCTCGGGAAGCGGGAAGTCGACGCTCCTCAACATCCTCGGCGGCCTCGACACCCCGACCGCGGGGAGCGTCCGGTTCCGCGATCACGATCTCGCCGCGGACGACGAGTCCGTGCGCACCGCCTTCCGGCGCGACCACGTCGGCTTCGTGTTCCAGTTCTACAACCTCCTGCCGGCGCTGACGGCGCTCGAGAACGTGGCGGTCGTCGCCGGGATCGCCCCCGATCCGATGCCGCCGGAGGAGGCGCTGCGTCTGGTGGGCCTCGCCGACCGTGCCGGACACTTCCCCGCCGAGCTCTCCGGCGGCGAGCAGCAGCGCGTGGCGGTGGCCCGCGCGATCGTGAAGCGGCCGGCGGTCCTCCTCTGCGACGAGCCCACAGGTGCCCTCGACGTCCGCACCGGCGTCGTCGTCCTCGAGGCGATCGCCCGCGTCGCCGCCGCGGTCGGCGCCACCACCGTCCTCATCACGCACAACGCCGGCATCGCCGCCATGGCCGACAGGGTGCTGTCGATGTCGGACGGCCGCATCGTCGCCGAACGGACGAATCCGGAACGGGCCGCGGCATCGACCCTCCACTGGTGAAGACGCCCCGAAGCACTCCCATGACGCCCCTCGACCGCAAGCTCCTCCGCGACGCCCTCCGCCTCTGGCCGCAGTTGGCGGCGGTGGCGGCCGTCACCGCCTGCGGCGTGGCGATCGTCGTCATGTCCTGGAGCATGCTCGCGTCGCTCGCCGCCACGCAGCGGGCGGAGTACGCCCGCGCCCGCTTCCCCGACCTGTTTCTCCACCTCCGCCAGGCACCCGACACCGTCGCCCGCCGCCTCGCGGAGCTGCCCGGGATCGACCGCCTCGAGACGCGGATCGTGGAGGAGGTGACGATCCGTTTCCCGGGCGCGCCGCCGGCGCCCCTCTCCGGCAGGCTCGTGTCGCTGCCCGCCGAGGAGGGTCTGTGCCTCCTCCATCTCCTCCGCGGGCGGATGCCGGAGGGGCACGGCCGCGAGATCCTCGTCAGCGCCGGCTTCGCGGCCGCCCATGGGCTCGACCCCGGCGACCGCGTCGAGGCCGTCCTCTCCGGGACCCTCGCCGGGTTCACGATCGTCGGCATCGCCACCTCGCCCGAATACGTCTACACGATCCCGCCGGGCGTCCCCTTCCCGGACGACCGCTCCTTCGGCGTCTTCTGGCTCGACCGGAAGTCGCTCGCCGCCGCCTTCGACATGGAGGATTCCTTCAACGACGTCGTCGCCACGCTCTCCCCCGGCGCCGACGCACGCGACGCGGCCCGCCTCCTCGACGCCGAGCTCGACCGTTTCGGCGGCCTCTCCGCCCACGGCCGCGCCGACCAGCCGTCCCACCGCTATCTCGTCAACGAGCTCCGCGAATTGAAGAACATGGGCCTCGTCGCCCCCTTCATCTTCCTCGCCGTGGCGGCGATCCTCATGCATCTGGTGCTCTCGCGGCTGGTCGCGGCGCAGCGTGAACAGATCGCGACCCTCTCCGCCTTCGGCTTCTCGAGCGCCGCGATCGCCTCCCACTTCGCCAAGCTCGCGGCTCTGGTCGTGGTGGCGGGCTCGATCCTCGGCGTCGGGCTGGGCTGGTGGCTGGGGATGGGGATGACGCGGATGTACGCCGGGTTCTTCCGCTTCCCCTCGCTCCGCTTCGTCCTCCATCTCCCGGTCGTCGCCGTCGGCGTCTCGGTCGCCGCGGCCGCGGCGGCGGCCGGGGTGGCGCGGGCGCTGGCCGGCGTCCTCGGCACGGCCCCCGCCGCGGCGATGCAGCCGCCGGCGCCCTCGCGCTATTCGCCGGCGCTCCTCGAGCGGACCGGGCTCCTCTCCGGGCTGCCGATCGCGCCGCGCCTGATCCTCCGTCATCTGGAGCGCCGGCCGCTGGCCACGATCCTCTCGATCACGGGGCTCGCGCTCGGCGAGGCGGTGATGGTGCTGGGAACCTTCGTGGGGGACGCGGTGGAGACCCTCGGCGACTTCCAGTTCGCCACGGTGCAGCGCTTCGATCGGGCGGTCGCGTTCCACGACCCGGCCTCGGGCGCCGCGCTCGGCGAGCTCGCCCGCGTTCCCGGGGTCACGGCGGTGGAGCCCTACCGCTCCGTGGCGGCGATCCTCCGCCACGGCCACCACGAGCGGCGCGAGGCGATCCTCGGCCTCCCCCCGGCCCCGGCCCTCCTCCGCATCGTCGACCGCCGGGGCCGCGTCCACGAGCCCCGCGACGACGGCCTGACGGTCAGCTCGAAGCTCGCCGAGCTGCTCGACGCCCGCCCGGGCGACGTCCTCGACGTCGAAGTCCTGGAGCTCTCCCGGCCGCGTCTCCGCCTCCCGATCGTCGCCACCGTCGACGACATGGTGGGGACCGGGGCGTGGCTGGGGATCGGCGGAGTGAATCGGGCGATGGGAGAACAGGACGCCGTCTCGGGCGCGCTGGTCGCGGCCGACGGCGCCGCCGCGGGCGATCTCGACCGGGCGCTCTCCGAAATCCCCGCCGTGGCGGCGGCCTCGTCGCGCGCCGTGCAGCTGGCGAGTTTCCGTGACACGATCGCGCGGACGCTCCTGCGGATGCGGGCGGTCAACGCCCTGTTCTCCGTGGCGATCGCCTGCGGCGTCGTCGCCACCACGGCGCGGCAGAGCCTCGCGGAGCGGGCGCGCGACCTGGCGAGCCTGCGCGTCCTCGGCTTCACGCGCCGTGAGGTGGCCACGATCCTCCTCGGCGAGCAGGCGGTGCTGGTGCTGGCGGCGATCCCCCTCGGCCTCCTCCTCGGCGTCGGATTCGTCGTCGTCGCGACCCAGGGCTACGATACGGAATTGTTCCGCGTGCCGGTGGTGATCCGGCGGCGGACGATGACCGTGGCCGCCCTGACGGTGGTCGCCGCCGCGGCCGCCACCGCCGTGTGGATCCGTCGATCGCTCGATTCGCTCGATCTGGTCGCCGTCCTCAAGGCGCGCGACTGACTCCGTCTCCGGAGGCCGCCCCCGTGCGCCGCCGCCGAACCTGGATGCTCTCCGCCGTCGCCGTCGGCCTCGCCGCGGCCCTGGCGGCGTGGGGGCTCACCCCCGAGCCCGTGGTCGTCGACACGCGCGTCGTCAGCCGCGGGGCGCTCCCGGTCCATGTCCGCGACGACGGCGTGACCCGGATCCGCGAGCGGTACGTCGTCTCCGCGCCGCTGGCCGGCACCGCGAGCCGCATCGACCTCCACGCCGGCGACCCCGTCGCCGCCGGCACGACGCCCCTGTGCACGATCGAACCGGCCGATCCGGCCCTCCTCGATCCGCGGGCGGTGGCCGAGGCCGAGGCCCGCGTCGACGCCGCCCGGGAGGCGGCCGACCAGGCCGACGTGACCCTCGCCACGGCGCGGATCGCGGCCGACCACGCGCTGGCCGATCTCGAGCGAGCGGAGAAGCTCGCCCCCGACCGTGTCATCTCGCAGGAGGCGCTCGACGACGCCCGCTTCGCGCGGGAGACGAGCCTCGAGGAGGTGGAGTCGGCGGAGCACGGGGTGCGGATCGCCCGCTACGAGTTGGCCCTCGCGGAGGCGGCGCTGCTGCGGACGCGCCCCGGCCTCGACGACACTTCCCCCCGCGGCGACTGGCGGATGACGATCCGCTCCCCCGTCGACGGCCGGGTGCTGCGCGTGTTCCACGAGAGCGAGGGGCCGGTGACGCTGGGGGCGAAGCTCGTCGAGGTGGGCGACCCGCTCGATCTCGAGATCGTCTGCGATCTGGTGTCGGAGGACGCGGTGAAGGTCCATCCCGGGGACCCCGCCGAGATCGAGTCCTGGGGGGGCGAGAAGGCCCTCCAGGCGCGCGTCCGGGTCGTCGAGCCGCGCGGATTCACGAAGGTCTCGCCGTTGGGGGTGGAGGAACAGCGGGTGAACGTGGTCCTCGACTTCGTCTCCCCGCCCGAGGAGCGGCCGAGTCTCGGCGACGACTTCCGCATCGACGCCCGCATCGAGGTCGACTTCGTCGACGACGCCCTGCTCGTTCCCCTCTCCGCGCTCTTCCGCACCGGCAACGCCCGCGCGGTGTTCGTCGTCGAGGCCGGCCGGGCGCGGCTCGTGCCGGTTTCGATCGGCCGCCGGAGCGAGCGGATGGCGGAGGTGACCGAGGGGCTCGTCGGCGGCGAACAGGTGATCGAATACCCGCCCGACACCGTCCGCGACGGCGTCGTCGTCCGATCGCGGTAGCCTTCCTCCCGCCCGGTTGACCTTGAGGCCCCCCCCCGGAACGGCTACCGTCCGCCGGAGAGGCTCGTTCCCGGGAATCGACCGAGCGGAGCACGGCGATGCGGCAATTACTCGACTGGCTTCTCTACGCGCAGACCGGCGGGCAGTTCCGCGAGCTCGTGGGGATCACCACCCACTTCCCGCCCCCGGACGAGGACCGCTACCGCCACTACCTCCCGGCCGTCTTCGACATGCCGAAACATCCGGCGGTGAAGGTGTTCCTCATCGACTACCTCGAGGTCGCTCCGTGGCCCTTCACGCGCTACCAGGAGTGGTCGGTGCTCCTTCGCGCCTCCGACGGCCGCCGCGAGGGCTGGTATCCGGTGACGATGCCGGTGACGACCTGGATCTCGCGGCAGGGAGGCCACCATCTCGGCTTCCCGAAGTTCGTCGCCGACTCCATCGAGCTGGTCGACGACGGCGACACGGTCGAGGGACGCGTCGTCGCCGCGGGCCGGATGGACGTCACGATGTCCTTCCGGCGCGGCGGAGTGCCGCCGCTCTCCGCATGGGAGCGGAGATACCAGGAGGCCGACGAGATCCTCCCCGACGACCTGGTCGTGCTCAAGCCGGTCGGGGTCGGTCCGGAGATCAAGCGCGTGCGGTTCGAGGAGGCGGCGCCGTCTTCCTGGCAGGTGCGGCGCGGCACGGTGACGATTCGTGGCGACGCCGGCGGGCTCCTGGCGGAGGGTCGCCCTCTCGCGGCCAGCGTCCATCGCTTCCGCGGCGGCATGAACCTCGCCGCCGCGAGCCCCGCCACGCTTCCCATCCGCCGCCCGGCGACCGTGCCGGCGCCGCGCGAGCGCGTCGCCGCCTGAGTCGCTCTCGCCCGCCGGACCGGTCTCCGCCCGCTCACTCGCGTCCTTGCAGGAAGGCCACGAGGTCGCGGAGATCGGCCGGAGACAGCCCCTGCTCGAGGCCGGTCGGCATCAGCGAGGTGGCCAAAATCCGCAGGTCGACGATGTCCCCGGTCGGGATCAACGTCTCGACGCCCTCCGGCCGGCGCAGGGTCACCGCGTCGGGGCCCCGGTGCACGAGCAGGCCGGTGGCGGCCCGGCCGTCCTCCGTCTCCACCACGCAGGCGACGAAGCCGGGGTTGATGGCGACGTTGGGGTCGAGAACGTGCGTGACGATGTCCTCGACGGCGCGATGCGCGAGCACGTCGAGATCGGGTCCGACACGATGCCCCGTGCCGCGCAGTCTGTGGCAGCCGGAGCAGCGCGCGCGGAACGTGGTCTCGCCTCTCGCCGCGTCGCCATCGGCCGGCATCCGCGCGAGCCACTCCTCTACGATGCCGGCCCTCTCTCCGTATTCGTCGTCGCCGAAGAGGGCGGCGGCACGGCCGCCCACGGCCGGGTCGGCGAGAAGACGGCGGCGCTGCTCCAGGTCGAGGTTGAGCTCGCCGAGCGCGATGTCGCCGTTCTCGAGCGCGTCGAGGAGGAGTGCCCGCGCGGCGCGGTCATCGACGAGACGGCCGACCAACTCCGGTCGGAGCGACCCGTCGATCCCGGGCCACGCGGCGACGAGGTCGGCGGCGACGCGGGGCGACCGCCGGAACCCGAGCGCCTCGAGCGCCGCCCGCTGCACCGGCGGCGGCTCGGTCGCGGCGAGGAGCGGGATCAGGTGGGCGTCGTCCCCGTCGCGAGACGCCGCGCCGAGAAGCCGGATCGCGGCGAGCTTCCCGGGCATCGTCGCCTCGGTGGTCACGGCGGCGGTGTCCGCGCGGGCACGTTCGACCATCGACGCGAGCCGCGGCGGCGGATCGACCGCGAAGTCGGCCGCGAGCCCCAGGCCCTCGATGGGAGCGGCGTCGCCGAACGCGGCGAGCAGCGCCGCCACGGTGGTCTCCGCGGGACGGGCCTCCGGATGACGCCGCCAGCCGCCGCGAAGCCCGCCGAGCAGCGCCGCCGCCTGCTCCGTGGGAACGGGCACGGCCGCCGGGGTCTCGAGATCGATCGTGCCGCCGGAGGCCGCGGCATGGGCGAGGCCCCGAAGCCCCGCGGCGAACCCCGACCTCGCCGACCACCGCGGTGCACGCCGCCAGACTTCGCGGAGGAGTTCCCCGGCGGCGGAGTCGGCCGCCAGGAAGCAGGCCCGCCGCGCCCACGGGTCGTCGATGTCGCGCTGGAGAAAGCGGAGGAGTGCCGCGGTCCTGTCGGCGGCGGGTCGGCCGTCGAGCGCGAGCGCCGCGGCGAACCTGACCCGCGGGGAATCGTCGTCGAGCAGACGGAGGAGCAGGTCGGCAGCCTCCGCCTCCGAAGCCGCCAGGGCGACGGCGGTCTCGCGGACGTCCTCGTCGGCGTCCCGCGCGGCCACGGCCGCGTCGCCGGCGCCGAGCCGGCCGGTGGCGGAGAGGATCCGCCAGGCGCGCAGCCGCATCACCGGATCGGCGGCGGCGGTGGCGGCGCGGAGGGCCAGGGTGGCATCCGCCGGATACCGCGAGACGAGGAGCCGATGGGCCGTGTCGCGGCGCCAGCGGAAGGGGTGACCGAGGTCGGCGACGAGCGCCCCGGGATCGGAGGGATCGACGTTTCCCCCGTCGGGGAGCCCGCGGGTGGGCAGGATGCGCCAGATCCGCCCCCTGTCGGATCCGGCCCGCAGATCGAGCTTCGCCCGCACCGGCGCCGGGATGTAGTCCGGATGCTCGATCACGTCGCGCTGCATGTCCGCCAGGTAGAGGGCGCCATCCGGCCCCGGCTCGATCGCCACCGGACGGAACGCCGGATCGCGTGACGCCAGGAACTCGCTCGCCTCCTCTTCGCTGGCCCGCGTGCCGCGGAAGGCGGCGCCGTTCTCCACGAGCCGATCGCGATGGACGACGTTGGTCACCACGTCGCACACCAGCACGCTGCGCGCGAGGCGTTCCGAGAAGGGAGCGCCGTCGATGAACCCCATGCCGCCGGCCGAGGAGAACCTCCCCGCCTGCTCGGGATGGTTCGGCCGGGTCGCGGCCGCCGACACCGGGAACAGCGGCGCCGATTCACCATGGTCGGAGATGCTCGCGGTGGCGGCGAAGGGCTCCACGTCGCGGGCTCGTTCCACCTGCAGGACCGGCACCAGGCGCTGTTGGAGATGGTCGAGGTTGTAGGTCGTGAAGGAATGGCCGGCGTCGTCGGCCAC
>CAWUOA010000016.1:0-20849 GCA_963923225.1 uncultured Planctomycetaceae bacterium | reverse complement strand
CGCCACCCGGTCGCCGACGCCGATCCCCAGCGCCCCTCCGGAACCCCCCTCGCCGATCACGACGCACACCACCGGCACCGGGAGCGTCGCCATGAGGAACATGCTCTCGGCGATCACCTGGGCCTGCCCACGCTCCTCGGCCCCCACGCCTGGATAGGCGCCGGGGGTGTCGATGAGGCAGATCACCGGCAGGCCGTACTTGGCCGCCAGCCGCATCTTGCCCATCGCCTTGCGGTAGCCCTCGGGGTGGGCACAGCCGAAATGGCAGGCCTGCCGCTCGGCCAGGGTCTTGCCCTTCTGGTGGCCGACCACCAGCACCTTGTGCCGGTCGAGCTTGGCGAAGCCGGTGAGCATCGCCGGGTCGTCGCCGAAGGCCCGGTCGCCATGGAGCTCCACGAACTCGTCGAACACCAGGCCGAGGTAATCGCTCGTCTTGGGGCGGTCGGGGTGCCGTGCCACCTCGACGGTCTGCCAGGGGTCGAGGGTGCCGAAGACCCGCTTCTGCACCTCCACCAGCTCGCGCTTCAGCCTGCGCAGCTCCTCCTGCTGACGGGCGCCGAGGGGGGCCGTTTCCAGGGCCGAGATGCGGTCCTCGATCTCGTAGACGGGCTTCTCGAGTGGGAGCCTGTGCAGGCCGCGTGACATCGATCGCTCCGGGCGAGGGAACTTCGGGGGGCGGTGAGCCGACCAGACCCCGGAGTGTCCCAGCGCGGCGCGACGGCCGTCAATTCGAGTTGCGGCCCGGATCGTTGCGGACTTTTCCAGCCCGAACGGACCCCGGTCGGGGCCCGTGGCCGCGTCCGGAGAAGGCCGCGGCGCCAGCCCGTGGGCCGCTCACGCCCCGGCGGGATCGCGCTCGAAGAAGCGGATCTGCTTCAGCTGACGGACGACGTCGGCCATCGTGGCGGGCCGGTCCGCGGGCTTCTTCGCCATCATCTGCCGGATCAGCTTGGAGGCGGCCGCGGAGACGTTGCGGTTGGCCGCCTCGACGACCGGAGGGGGCGCGAAGATGTGCTTGCCGAGGAGGTCGTTCTGGTCGGCGCCGGTGAACGGCGGCGCGCCGGCGAGCATCTCGTAGGCCAGGCAGCCGAGCGAGTAGACGTCGCTGCGCGCGTCGAAGGGCTGGCCGCGGATCTGTTCGGGGGCCATGTAGCTCGGCGTGCCCTGGGCCTGCTTCTTGGTCCACAGGAGCCGGCCGAGGGCGCCGGGCGGTCGCGCGGCGATGGCGTAGTCGAGGAGGCGGACGTCGCCGTCGGGGCCGACGAGGACGTTCGCCGGCTTCACGTCGCGGTGCACCCAGCCCTGGCCGTGGAGATGGCCGAGGGCCTCGGCGATCCCGACGAGGATCTTCACCGCCTTGGGCGCCGTCTTCTCGCGCTCGGCCGCCGAGGCGATCCCGGCGCGGAGATTGGGCTGGGCGAAGAGATCCATCACCAGGCAGGGCATCGACGAGTATTCGGAGAGCCGGTGGATGCGGATCAGGTGCGGGTGGTCGAGGTCCTTGCCGACGCGGAGCTCGTGCTCGAGCTGCCGCCTCTGTGACCGGTCGGCGGCGAACTCGGGCATCAGCACCTTGACCGCGACCTGCCGCCCCTCGCTCGAGTCGAACGCGCTCCACACCTGGCACTGGCGGCCGATGCCGAGCTGTTTCTGCAGGGCGAGCGGTCCGAGGCGGTCGGGGAGTTTGGCCATGGTGGAACCGGTGGGCGCTGGGTCAGGCGTCGTGCGGGGGTGCGTTCGGCGGGGCGCTTTGCCGCGGCGCGATCGCCTTGGCGGGATCGATGGTGATCGAGACGAGAACCAGACCCTGTGGCGGAGCGGTCGGGCCCGCCGCGGGACGGTGCCGCGCGGCGACCACCTCCGCCATCCATTCTGGTCGCCGGCGGCCGCAGCCGACCATCACCAGCGACCCGGCGATTATCCGCACCATGTTGTGGAGGAATCCATTCCCCTCGACCTCGATCCAGGTCTCCGCCCCGTCGAGGTCGTCGCCGCCGGTCCGGGGGAAGACCTCCAGGCGGTGGATCGTGCGGACCTTCGAGACGCGCGTCGAGGGGGTGGTCTCGAAGCTCGTGAAGTCGTGCTCGCCGACGAGCGCCCCGGCCGCCGCCCGCATCGCTTCCCGATCCAGGCGCGTCTTCCATCGCCATACCAGATGGCGGGCGAGCACCGGCCGCCAGACGGCGTCGTGGATCCGGTAGCGGTAGATCTTGGAGACGGCGCCGCGGACGGGGTCGAAGCCGGCGGGGACGTCGGCCCCGTCGACGACGGTGATGTCGGGAGGGAGACGGGCGTTGAGCGCCCGCACCCAGATGGCGGCGTCGTGGGCCGCGGCCGACTCGAAGGCCACGACCTGACCGAGGGCGTGAACGCCGGCATCGGTGCGGCTCGAGCCGCGCGGCACGACCGCTTCGCCGCTCACGGTGCGGATCGCCTCGGCGAGGGTCCCCTGCACCGTTTGGCGGCCCGGCTGGGCCTGCCAGCCGGAGTAGCGGGTCCCCTCGTAGGCCAGCGTGAGGCGGATCGTGCGGGTCATGCCCGCCCCTTCGCCCCCCCTGCAACGCCGCGGCCGTCGGACATTCGCGCGGCGAGGTGCTCGGCGATCTGCACCGCGTTGGTCGCCGCCCCCTTCCGCAGGTTGTCGGAGACGCACCACAGGGCGATGCCGGCGGGGCAGGAATCGTCCTCGCGGATCCGTCCCACGAACACCTCGTCGCGGCCGCTGCAGTCGCGCGGCAGCGGGTAGGACTTCTTTTCCAGGTCGTCGACGACGACGATCCCCGGCGCCGCCGCCAGGAGCGCCCGGGCCTCCGCCGCGGAGAGCTTGCGCTCGGTCTCGATGAGGATCGACTCGCTGTGGCAATTGGCCACCGGCACGCGGACGCAGGTGGCGCAGACGCCGATCGAATCGTCTCCGAGGATCTTCCGCGTCTCGTGCACCATCTTCAGCTCCTCGCTCGTGCTGCCGCCGGGCCGCGGGGAACCGATCTGCGGGATGAGGTTGGCGGCGATGGGGTGCGCGAAGACCGCCTTCGTCTCCGGCTTCCCCTCGAGCCAGGCCGCGGTGGCGTCGCGGAGTTCCGTCGTGGCCGCCAGGCCCGCCCCGCTCACCGCCTGATAGGTGCTGACCACGACGCGCTTCACCTTCGCGGCGTCGTGGAGGGGCTTCATCACCATCACCATCTGCGTCGTCGAGCAGTTGGGGCTCGAGATCAGGCCGCGGTGCAGGTCGATGTGATGCGGATTGACCTCCGGGATCACCAGCGGGACGTCGGGACGCATGCGGAAGAATCCGCTCTCGTCGACGACCACCGTGCCCCGTTCCACCGCCCACGGCACGAACTCCTCCGCCACCTCGTCCGGGGTGCTGCCGATGGCGATCTGCACGCCGTCGAACGAATCCGGCCGCAGCACCTCCACGTCCATGGTGGCGCCGGCCACGGTGAACGGCTTTCCGGCGGTGCGCGGCGAGGCGAGGAGCTTGATGCGCCGGGCCGGGAACTGCCGGGCGAGGAGCGACTCGACGATGATCCGGCCCACGGCGCCGGTGGCGCCGACGACGGCGATGGTGTCGATCATGGCGGGGTTCCGGGAGCGATCCCGGTGCGAGGGGGCTTGAGGGGAAAGGGACAGGCGGGAAGCGGTCAGGCGGAACGGCCGGAGGGGCGCAGTCGGTCGAGCAGCGCCCGCCAGCTCGCGGCGGGAACGAAGGCCAGGTTGGCGACGATCATCGCCAGCGCGAACTCCTTCATGCCCATGGCCAGTCCGATCCCGCCATGGACGAGGATACCCATGGCGATCGCCAGGCGCCGCGTGAGCCGCGGCCAGACGAGCGCCGGATAGGACACCTCCCAGAAGAGCGTACCCAGCGTGAGGGCGTTGACCAGCAGCGGGTGCCGGGCGAGCCAGGTCAGGTCGAAAGTCCGGTAGCGGCCGTTGGCGGCGGCCCCCCAAAGGGCCGTGCCCTCCCACCAACTCGCCCCCAGGAGCTTCGCGATGCCGGAAAAGAAATAGACGATGCAGAGATGCACCTGGATCAGCCGCAGGCTGACGTTGGCCCCCACGGAGGGCCCCGCCGGCATCGTCGACAGTCCCAGCCGGCGGTCGAGCGACAGGACCGCCCCCGAAGGGCCGATCGCCAGCGGGATCAGGAGCATCCCCAGGGCGTCGTCGAATCCGAAGACCGTCAGCGGCGTCCGGTTGACGGCGGAGAGGAAGCCCGCGAGGCCGACCACGGCCGCCACCGGGGTGCCCAGTCCGACGGCCAGGCAGACCCCGGCCGCGACGGTCACCAGGAGCAGCACCCTCACCGCCGTCGGCGAGGAGGCGGCGAAGAACCAGCTCCACTGCCAGGGCTGGTCGTTCATCCGCCAGACGTCGCCGTCGCGGAGCCAGCCATGCGGCCCGAAGAACGCGTCGGCGTCCATCAGCCACACAAGCGCGCTCCAGGCGAGCATCGTGCCGGCGGCGATCCGCACGATCGCCAACGGCAGCGGATCGGCCGGGGTGAACCAGAACCTGTCCCAGGCCTCGGCCCAGGCGGCGAGCCAGCCCGGCTCGGAGGGGATCACGCCCGCGGCCGTTCCCCCCTGTCGCGCGCCGCTCCCCTCCCCTGCCCCGGCGGCGACGGGAGTGGCGACGGCGTGGGTTCGCGAAGCGCCTCCCCGAACGGGGCGATGCGACGAGCGGCTCATCGGCGGCTGGCCTCCACGGGGCCGGCGAGCGCGTAGACCCCCAGCGCCGTCTCGACGTCCGGGGCGACCGTGCCGGCGATCGAGGCCTCGGGGGTCGGCAGGTCGAACTCCACCATCGTGAGCTCGACTTCCGTGCCGCCATGGCGGCGGAGGAGCTGCCCGGCCACCCCCGCGACCAGCGGCTGCCACCGCGGCTTCGCCTCGCGCCGCACCCCCTCGGGAGCGTCGGCGGCAGGCACCATCCCGGAGAGCTTCTCGGCGATCATGAAGCGGCGGTGGTAGAGGAGCCGGGGGCGGTCGACGGCCGGATCGGGGAGCATGCCGCCGCGCGTCGAGCCGTCCGGCATCCGCATCGACCAGCGGATCGCGTGGCCCGGCCCCGGATCGGGTGCGAAGAACCGGTAGCCGTGTCCGAGATAGAGCGCGCCGACCAGGGGCCGCAGCGGCTGGATCATCCGCGCCGCCAGCTCGCTCGACGGCGACGGTCCCGCCAGCGGCGGCACCGCCACGAGCGCCAGGTAGAGAAGGATCGCCGCCGAGGCCGACAGCTTGGCGGCGCGCGACCAGTCGCGCGGACGCACGTCGGCGGGGTCGTGATGGGTCGGGGGGAGCGTCACGGCTGCGAGAAAGGCCCGTTTTCGGAAGGGCTCCGCGAGGTCGAAGACCGACGAATCCGGCATCGACCGACCGCTCCGCCCGACTTGCGACGGACCGCCGGCGCCAAAAAAAAGCTCCCGCGCGGCACGGGCCGCGCGGGAGCGTCGCATCGGATGGGCCGGTCGAATCGATCGACCGGGCCGCCGTGGCTCAGCGGAGGGAGGCCTGGCTCTCGGCCGAGGCGGTCCGCAGGGCCGGATCGAGGGTCAGCTCGACGGTCTTGCCGGCGACGAGGTCGATGGTCTTCGAGACCACCTGCTCCTTGCCGTCGACGACCGTGGCCACCTTGATCTCGTAGTTCTTCCAAGCCTGGCCGTCCTTGAGGGTCGTCGTCTCGAAGAGACGGGTCGCACCGCTCGAGGAGGTCTCGTTGCCGGCGAGCCACACCTTGGCGTCGGCCGGAACGTGCAGGGTCAGGCTCGTCTTCGGGGCGGCGACGGTGGTGTCGAACACGATGTTCGAACGGGCGCCCGCCTTGAGCGTGACGGTCTTCGTCTGCTCGCGGGGGGTGCCGTCACGGTCGACGACCATCTTCACGACGAACTCGTAATCCTTGCCGTTCTCGAGGCCGCGGGAGATGTAGCGGCGCGAGGCTCCGGTGGCGGACGTCTTCGAGCCGTTGACGAACACCTGGGCGTCGGCCGGGAGGTTGACGACCAGCAGCGCGCCGTCGGCCGGCACGGCCTCGACCGCGGCGCCGGCGTTGACCGACGGCGTGGCGATGACCTCGCCGCCGTAGATCGGCGACGACTCGATCACGCGGTTGGTCTCGACCGGGTAGCCGGTCGAGTACTCGACGCCGCTGGAGTACGAGTCCGACGAATAGGCCGGAGCGGAGTAGCCGCCGTACGAGCCGCCGCCGTAGGAGCCGCCCGACGAGCCGCCCGAGCTACCGCCGGACGAGCCGCCGTAGCTGCCGCCCGAGCTGCCGCCGTAGGAGCCGCCCGACGAACCACCGGAGCTACCGCCCGACGAGCCACCGGAGCTGCCGCCCGAGCTGCCGTAGGAACCGCCCGAGCTGCCGTGGCGATAGTGGGCCCGCATCGCCTTCTTGGCGGCGTGGTGGGCGAAGAGTCCGCCGTGCGAGCCGTACGAGCCGTACGACGAACCGTAGGAACCGTACGACCCGTAGGAGCCGCCCGAGCTGCCGCCGGACGAACCGCCCGAGCTGCCGCCGTAGGAGCCGCCGGACGAACCGCCCGAGCTACCCCCCGACGAACCGCCGGAAGAGCCGTAGCCGGCGCCGTAGCGGTGGTGCCAGCCGGCCTGCACGTCGCAGGAGGCGGCCACGACCGCGAGAAAAGTGACAACGCCTGCAAACTTCTTGCAGTGACGACGAATGACCGACATCAGGACGCTCCGGAAGAAGGGGGATGGAGGAGGACGAGCGAGGATGGGTGACCCCGAATGGGCCCCCACACGAGGGGACCCTGCCGACCGCACGAGCCAAAGATAGTTTGACGGTCAGTCAAAGCAAGGAGTCTAGGCGAATGGCGTCGAGTTTGACGACGCCCCCAGGGCCCGGGTTTTCCGGTCGTGCCGGTCCTCCGGCCGCGCCGCCCCCCGGTCCCCTCCCCTGCTCCGGCCTGGGCAGCCGTCGGCCGGCGACCCGGAAAGTGCCCCTGGCCCGGTCCTCGCCGGCTCAGCGCGGCCTGCCGGTGATCCGCACGTCGTCGATCTCGAGCCGCCCTTCGGCTCCGAGCATCCCCACCAGGAGGATCGCCTCGCGCGCCCAGGTGGGCACCGGGACCGCCTCCTCGGTGCGGCGCCAGGGAAACGTCCCCTTCCCCAGCGGCACGAGGGCCCTGGACGAGCGGGTGCGGCGCTCGTCGAAGAACTGGACCCCGACCGCCGGAAGTTCCTGCGGCGACTGGCCCTCGCGGACACCCTCGGCCCGGACCTCGAGGGCGATGCCGAGCCTGCCGATCGCGCGGCCATCGACCGGAAAACCCTGGAAGACCTGCGCCGGCCTGCCGCGCTCGGCGTTCTCGAAGCGGAGGTAGCGGTGTCCCTCCGGCGCGTCGGACTCCTCCGCCACGGTCATCTGCCGGCCGTAGTACCACGACGTGGGGACGGCTCCGTCGGGGAGCACCTCCTCGAAGCCGCCGTTGCCGATGGACGGGGCGGTGCCGTCGGGGAGGACACGTCGGGCCTCCTCCGCCGCGCCGGTCATCGGCACGAAGAGGCTCGGCACGAGCGCCTCGCGGACCATCTCGCCGTCGCGCTTGGTGAGGAGCACGAGCATCTGGTCGTAGCGCTCGCCGAGCGGGATCACCATCCTCCCCCCTTCGGCGAGTTGGTCGACCAGCGGTTGCGGGATCTCCTCGGGCGAGCAGGTGACGATGATCCGGTCGAAGGGGGCATGCTCGGCCCAGCCCTGGAAGCCGTCGCCGACCTTCGTGACGACGTTCCTGTAGCCGAGGCGGGCGAGCGTCCGCGCCGCCTTCTCGCCGAGCGCCTCGTGGATCTCGATCGAATAGACCGTTTTCACGAGCCCCGAGAGCACCGCCGCCTGATAGCCGCTGCCGGTGCCGATCTCGAGCACCGTGTCGTCCGGCCCCGGCTCGAGGCGCTCGGTCATGTAGGCGACGACGAACGGCCCGGAGATCGTCTGCTTCTCGCCGATCGGCAGCGCCATGTCGACGTACGCGAGGGGCCGCTGCGCCGGGGCGACGAACTCGTGCCGCGGCACGCTCCGCATGGCAGCGAGCACGCGTGGGTCGGTGATCCCACCCGGCTGGAGATCCTCCTGCACCATCCGCTCGCGGAGGGCGGTCATCCGCTCGGCGAGGGCGTCGGGGGGGGCGGCCGTCACGGCGGCACCCCCGAGCCAGGCCGCAGCCAGCGTCAGCCAGACCGTCGTGACGAGGACACGGGCCGGCCCGTCGGCGGCCGTGCGGGACATCGCCTTCGGGAGGCGGTTGCGGGGCGTCTCACGCCCGCCACTCGCGATCGCCCGTCTCATGCGAATCCTCCCACCCCGAGTCACTGGGGCGCTTCGATTCCCAGGAGCTCGATCTCGAACACCAGCAGCTCGTTCGGCTCGATCGCCGGCGGCGAGCCCTGCTCACCGTACGCCAGATCGGGCGGGATCCACAGCCGCCACTTCGACCCCACCGCCATCATCGGCAGCGCCTCCTGCCAGCCCTGCACCACCCCGCCCACGGGGATTTTCAGGGGCCCGCGCTCGGGCGTGCTCTTGTCGAACTCCGTTCCGTCGAGGTGGGTGCCGAGATAGTGGGCGGACACCGTGTCGGTGGGCTTCGGCTTGGGGCCTTTGCCCGCCTTGAGCACTTCGTACTGCAGGCCGCTGGGGAGGGTCACCACACCTTTTTTGCGGGCGTTCTCGCCGAGGAACTTCACCGCCTTGGCCTGATTCGTCTTCCCCTTCTCGGCCATCTGCCTGAGGAAGGCCTGCTGCTCCTGCTCCATCCGTTTCTGGAACCCTTCGAGCGCCGCCACGATGCGCTCCTCGGGGAGCCGCGGCTGGGCGCCCGACAGAGCGTCGGCCAGGCCGATCGTCATCGCGTCGAGGTCGACCGGCGTCTGCTGGCTGCGGAAGTCGGCCGCGATCCGGCTCCCGATCTGCAGGCCCAGCGCGTAGCCCAGCGTCGCTTCCGGCGTGTCGAGGGGGGCGGCTTGTGCGGCCGGGGGGGCGAGTTCGTCGACGGGAACGGGCCGGCGGCCGGCCGGGGCGGCTGGCTGGGCCGGCTTCGCACCGGGCTGGGCCAGCGCCGTGGGCAGCGCGCCGAGCGTGGCGATGGCGATGAAGGAGAGGGCCGGAAGCAGCGTTCCGGCGCGGGGAGCGGGTCGACAAGCGCGCATCGAAGGTCCTCCTCTGACCGGATCGGGGGGCGTCCGCCCCCGTACCCGAAAAAGTCTATCAGGATTCGGAGTCGCGGAGGGGGGCCGTTCCCGCGGCGCTTCCGTCCGGGGATCCGGCCTTCGGGCGACCGAGCGAGCCGCGGGTGATCTCCAGAAAGGCGGTCTCGAGATTGACCTCGCTTTCGCGCATCGACTCGAGGCGGAAGCCCTCCGCCACGAGCCGGGCCGCCAGCGCCGACGGTTCGTCACAGCCCGCCTTGAGCGTGACGAGCACCTCGCCATCGCGGACCGCGACCTTGTCGGCCTCCGGGGCCTTCTCGAGGAGGCGGGCGGCAGGTTCCGGGGGGCCGCCGACGCGGATCCGGATCACCGGCCGGCCCCGCACCTGCGCCAGGAGCTCCTGCACGTCGCCGCAGGCCAGCAGCCGGCCGTACTCGATGATCCCCACGCGGTTGCAGATGTCGGCCAGCTCCGGAAGGATGTGGCTGCTGACGAGGATCGTCTTGCCGAGCGCCTGGAGCCGCTTGAGCAGACCGCGCATCTCGATGCGGGCCCGCGGATCGAGTCCGCTGGCGGGCTCGTCGAGGAGGAGCACCTGGGGGTCGTGGAGGAGCACGCGCGCCAGGCCCAGCCGCTGCGTCATCCCCCGCGACAGGCTCGTCACCAGTTCGTCGCGTTTCACGGTCAGGTCGACCAGTTCCAGCGACCGCTCGGCGACGCGCCTCCGCTCCGCCCCGTCGATGCGGTAGGCCGCGGCGAAGAACTCGAGGTACTCGATGACGCGCATGTCGTCGTACACACCGAAGATGTCGGGCATGTAGCCGATCGCCCGGCGGATCTCGCGCGGATGGGTGTAGATCGAATGACCGCAGACGTACGCCTCGCCCCAGGTGGGCGACAGCAGCGTGGCGAGGATGCGGATGGTCGTCGTCTTGCCGGCGCCGTTGGGCCCGATGAAGCCGAAGAGGTCCCCCTGCTCCAGCTTGAGATCGAGCGACTCGAGCGCCGCGAAGTCGCCGTATTTCTTCGTGAGGTCGACGGTCTCGATCATGGTGCGGCCTGTGCGGGTGTGGTGGCGGGCCTGTCGGCGGCCCGGGGGACATGTGCGTCGTCGCGGGGAGTGGCCGCCGCGGGGCGCGGGGCCGCGCGCTCTTCGAGCGGAATCACGATCCGTACGAGGGCCCGCGCCGGCTCGGCCGCCCCCCCGGCCGCGGCGCCCGTGCCATCGACGCTCCACGCGGTGCAGGCGGGGCCGGTGCCCACGAGGATCGCGCGGTCGATCGGCAACAGCGGCGAGAGGTCGAGCCTCCCCAGCGGGCCGGCCTCGAGCGACGTGTACGAGGTGCCACCGGCGGCCTCGTGGAAGCCGGCGATCTCGAGGATCCGCTCCACGTCGTGCTCGTCGATCCGCCAGCGTTCCGTCTGCTGCCGGTCGAGGACGGTGCTCGCCCGGGTCAGGGACGCGGAGAGGGTCCGCGGGCCCTTGCCGGAGAGCGTGTCGAAGGTCGCGCCCGGGCGCAGCGTGCCGACGTCGTACGACCAGCCGGCGTGGACGAGGGTGGCTCCCTCCAGGCCGAAGGGAAGCAGGCTCTTGACCGTGCCGCGGAGCGTCCCCTGGGGGTCTCGTGTGAGCGTCGACTCCACCGCCGGCGACGCGGCCGGGGCGGTCCACTCGGCCTCGAAGAGCCGGCTCGACGACGCGGCCATCGGAATTCCGACGAGCCGGTCGAATCCCGGCGACTCCCGGTAGGGGGCGGAGGCGAGCGACGGATGCGACGTCGGGGAATCGACCGCACCCATCCCCCGGCCGGTGATCCGGTACCAGGAGAGGACCGTCGCGGCATTCGGGCCAGCCAGCGGCGTGGCGGGCGCGGCGCCGAGGTCGAGGGTCGTGTTCTCCGGCGACCACAGCGCGAGGAAGGAGGTCCCGCGCAGCCGGTTCCCGACCATGTCGATGTCGACGATCTCGGCCCCGCGCGACCGTGCTTCCTCCCCCTTGAATCGGTGGGCCGTCCACCAGGCGAGCCCCGTGAAGGCGGCGACGAGAGCCGGCAGGGTGAGCCATGCCAGACGCGGCTTTCCCGATCGCGACACCAGCCACCACTCGAGCGGCCACAGGCAGGCGACGTAGAGGAGTGCGAGGCCCGCGACAACCTCGAACGGCACCGGGGACACGCCCTGGAATCGATCGAGCGCCAGCCGCAATTGGCCGCCGAGGTCGAGGGATCCGCGGACCAGCTCCCCTGCCCTGCCCCCCTTCTCCGCCCGGCCGCCGAGGAGTTGCACCAGCAGCGAATCCGTTCCCGGCCAGGCGCGGAACGGAGCGCGGTCGAGATCCAATCCCGCCCAGGTGATCGTGCCGAAGCCATGGGCCCGGCGCACGACGAGGGGGAGATCGGCCTGGGCGCCGCCCTCCCAGGCTTCGATCGTGCCGTCGAGCGTGGCGGAATCGGCCAGGAGCGGGGCTTCGAGCGTCGCCAGCGCCCCGCGGTCGAGCGGTCGGCCCGCCTTGGCGTAGGTCTCGATCGCGGCGCCGCGCCGCAGGGGAACCATCCTCGCCACCCGGCCCCGGCCGCCGGCCCGCCCCGGCAGCCAGTCGCCGGCGGGGCCGTCCGCGAACGCGGGCGGCGCCGCGGAGGCGCCGGCGAGGAACACCATCCGCCCCCCGCGCCGCACCCAGGCGTCGAGGGCGGCGAGCAGGTCGGGCGGCGCGGTGGAGACGGCGTGGCCGCAGGCGACGACCGTGTCGGCGGCGTCGAGGTCGAGCGGCGAAGGGCCCACCATGCCGGGGTCCTGGAGCGGGACCACCCGAAACCGCGATCCGTCCTCGCGCTGCAGGAGGCGCGCCGCACGCTCGGCGGCCGGGAGATCACCGAGGACCATGAGCAGGCGGGTCGTCGACTCCAGGGGCGCGGGAAGCCGAGGCTTGTCGCGCGAACCGTCGGGCCATTCGACGGTCACCGCGCCGTCGGGCCGACCGCAGCGGATACGGAAGCGGGCCACCCCGTCGGCCGCCGGGGCCAGCGGCTCGTAGCCGACCAATTCACCGTCGGGGTCGGCCACCCAGACGCGCGTCGGCGCCGCGCCGTCGTCGCGGAGCGGGATCGCCAGCGGCGTCCACGATCCCGTGCGCCACGTGCCGTCGAGCCCGATCGTCGCCGCGGCCTCCGCGTGGGCCGGCGCCGGCGACGCGGCCGACGGCGCGATCGCCGCCGCGACCAGCACGACCAGCCGCGCGACGAGGCCGCGATCGTGGAGACGCCGCCGGAGGAGAGGCTGCGACGTGCAGGTCATGGCTTCTCCGCGTCGGGGCAGGTGCAGGCCAGCTTGCCGCAGCCGGGGCAGCCACCGCCGTACTTCCTCCGCACGGCGTCGTCGAGATCGACTTCCACGACGTTGGCGATCGTGACGAGCCACGCCAGGACGTCCGCGAACTCGAGGGATATCTCGTCCTTCGTCCCGCTGCGCAGCGCCGTCGCCAGTTCCCCGATCTCCTCCGTGAGCCACATGAACGTCCCCTCGACGCCGCGGGCGGCGTCCTTGTCGTGGTACATGCGGCGGATGAGCGACTGGAACTCGCCGAGCGTCATGGGGAGGGTGCCTGGGGCGGAAGGGGGACCGACGGTGTTCTAACCCGGAAGGTGGCCCGGGGCGACGCCCGGCCGCGGCGCCGGCACGAACCAGGGGTAGATCGCGGGCACCACCAGCGCCGTCAGCAGCGTGCTCGTGACGATGCCGCCGATGACGACCGTCGCCAGGGGGCGCTGGATCTCGGCGCCCGCGCTCGACGCCATGGCCATGGGCAGAAAGCCCAGGCTCGCCACCAGCGCCGTCATGAGGACCGGCCGGATGCGGACTTCCGCCGTGGCAAGCGCCGCCTCGCGGGGCGACATCCCCGCCGCACGGGCGTGCTCCGCGCCGCTCACCCACACCAGCCCGTTGAGCACCGCCACGCCGAACAGCGCCACGAATCCCACGCCGGCGGCGATCGAGAAGGGCATCCCGCGGAGGGCCAACGCCGCGATCCCGCCCGACGCCGCCACCGGCACCGCGCAGAAGATCAGCGCCGCCAGACGGAACGACTTGAAGCTCGTGTAGAGGAGCATGGCGATGAGGCCGAGAACCAGCGGCGTGATGAGCATCAGACGCCGTCCCGCGGAGAGGAGGTTCTCGAAGTCGCCCCCCCAGTCGATCGAATACCCCGCCGGGAGGCGCACCTCCCGCTCGACCGCGTTCCTCGCCTCGGCGACGAACCCGGCGACGTCGCGGCCACGGACATTCGCCGAGACGTAGGTCCGGCGGCGCGAGTTCTCGTGCTCGATCGACGGCGGCGTCTCCTCGCGGACGACGTCGGCCAGTTCCCCCAGCGGCACCGGCCGGCCGGCCACGGCCCCCACGGGGATCTGTGGCACCAGATCGACGCTCTCGCGCCACGCGCGCGGGAACTTCACCACCAGCGGGTAGCGTGGACGCCCCTCGAAGATCACGCCGGCGGGGATGCCTCCCATCGCCGACACCGTACGCATCACCTCCGCGCCGTCGATGCCGTGACGGGCGAGCTGGTCGGGACGGACGTCGATTCGCGTGGTGGGGACGTTGGCCTGCCAGTCGGCGCGGACGTCGACGGCGCCGGGGATTCCCCGGAGGACGCGTTCAATCTGCTTGCCGAGGGCTCCCAGTTGATCGAGATCGTCGCCGTAGACGAGGACGGCGACGTCGGACTTCACGCCGGCGACGAGCTCGTCGACGCGCATCTCGATCGGCTGGCTGAAACCGAAGTTCGCTCCGGGAATCGCCGCGGCCAGCGCCGCCGACATCCGCTCGACGAGTTCGTCGCGCGTCACCTCCTCCGGCCAGGCGGCCCGGGCCTTGAGCATCACCCACACGTCGGTCTGCTGCACGCCCATGATGTCGTTGGCGATCTCGGGCCGGCCGGTCTTGCAGAACACCGTCCGCACCTCGGGGAAGGCCCCCAGCACCTTCTCGATCCGGGTGGTGATGGGAACGGAATCCTCGAGTGTGGCGCTCGGCAGTCGCACCACCTCCACGAGCAGGTCCCCCTCGTCGAGCCGCGGCATGAACTCGGCCCCCAGCCGCATCGCCACCGGGATCGACGCCGCCACGAGCGCCGCGGCGGCGAGCGTGATCCACACCGGATGCCAGACGGCGAACCTGGCCACCGGGTGGTAGAGGCGGTGGAAGATCCGCATCGGCAGCGGTTCGTGCTCCGGCTCGTGGCGGAGGAACGTCGCGGCGAGGACCGGCATCAGGGTCAGCGAGATCACCAGCGACCCGAGCAGCGCGAAGAGCACCGTCAGCGCCATCGGGCGGAAGAGCTTGCCCTCCGTCCCCTCGAGAAACAGGATCGGCAGGTAGACCACGGCGATGATCAGCTCGCCGAACATCGTCGGTCCGCGGACCTCGATCGCCGCGTCGCGGACGATCGCGAGCTTCGACTCCGCCGGCGAGGCCAGCCCCAGGCGGCGGACGCAGTTCTCCACCATGATCACCGAGCTGTCGACGACGAGTCCGAAGTCGATCGCCCCCAGGCTCATCAGGCTCGCGGAGATGCCGGTGGCCCACATCAGGTTCGAGGCGAGGAGCATCGACAACGGGATCGCCAGCGACACGATGAGGCCGGCCCGGACGTTGCCCAGGAGGAGGAGGAGGACGCCGACGACGAGCAGACCTCCTTCGGCGAGGTTGTGGAGGACGGTGTCGAGGGTGCGGGCGATCAGATCGGAGCGGTCGTAGAGGATCTCGATGTCGACGCCGGGGGGAAGCGTGCGGCGAATCTCGTCGAGCTTCGCCTTCGCCGCCTCCACGACGCGGCGGCTGTTCTCGCCGCGGACCATCATCACCATCCCGGTGACCACCTCGCCGCGGCCGCCGCGCGTCACGGCTCCCTGCCGCACCAGCGGCGCGATCGACACCTCGCCGATGTTGCGGACGAGCACCGGCACGCCGCCGGGGGGGCTGCGAACCACCACCTTCTCGATGTCCTCGACGCCACGGAGCAGGGCGTTGCCGCGAATGAACCGCTGCTCGCCGTTGTTGACGACGTAGCCGCCGCCGGTGCTCTCGTTGTTCCGCTCGATCGCGGCGAGCACTTCCCCCAGCGTCACCCCCTGGGCGCTCATCCGGTCGGGGTCGACATGCACCTGGTAGCTCTTGGCGTAGCCGCCGTGGGAATTGATGTCGGTCACCCCCGGCACCTCGCGCATCGCCGGCGCGATGTCCCACTCGAGGATGCTGCGGAGGGTCATCAGGTCGTGGCCGGTGCCGCGGACCTCGAACTGGAGGATCTCGCCGAGCGCGGTGCTGAGCGTGCCGAGCTTGGGGTCGCCGTGGCCGACCGCCATCCGCCCCTTCGCCTCCGGGATCCGCTCGGCGACGAGCTGGCGGGCGAGCATGATGTCGGTGTGCTCGCGGAAGACCACCGTCACCAGCGAGATGCCGAAGCGGGAGATGCTGCGGACCTCCTCGACGTGCGGCAGCCCGCTCATCGACAGCTCGACCGGGTAGGTGACGTAGCGCTCCACCTCCAGGGGCGACATCGTCCCCGCCTCGGTCACGACCTGGACCTGCACGTTGACCAGATCGGGGACGGCGTCGACGGGGATGTGCGTGGCGGCCCACAGGCCCCCGACCGCCATGAGCACGAACAGGCAGAGGACGAGAGCCCGGTTCGACAGCGACCACTCGATCAGCCCGGACAGCACGCGTTCCTCCCCCCCGTCGCACCTCTCCGCCGGAGCCGGCGGGAGCGTCCTACTCTTCCTTCTCGAGCAACAGCTCGCTCTTCAGCACGAATCCGCCGGCGAAGACCACCGGCTCGCCGGCTTCGAGGCCGGAGACGATCTCGACCAGGTCGCCGCTCTCGATGCCGGTGACGACGTCGATCCGCCGGTAGCGGTTCCCGCCGAGCGGCGCGAAGACGAACGCCCGCCCTTCGTGGCGCATCACCGCCGCAGCCGGCACGACGAGCGCCTCGCGGACGGCCCCCTGCGGGAGATCGACCCACACGAACATCCCCGGCTTGAGGTGGGCGTCGTCGGCGTCGTTGGGAAGTTCGGCGACGAGCGGGACGCTGCGCGAGTCGGCCTCGACGGTGGCGCCCACGTGGTGGACCTTCGCCACCGCCTCGTGGCGCTCGGCCCCCGGGACGACGACGTCGATCTCCTGTCCCACCGCCACCTCGACCGCGGTCCACTCGCGTTCGTGGATCTGGGCCCGCACCCACAGCCGCGTGGTGTCGGCCACGACGAACATCGGATCGCCCGCCTGGACCCGCTCCCCGCGGGCCACGAACACGTCCTCGACGACCCCGTCGAAGGGGGTCTTGAGGATCAGCGTGGAGAGGGAGGCGGCGTCTCCCGGGCTCTCCTCACCGTTCTCTTTGGAGTCGATCAGCGCCGTGGCGTCGGGGCCGAGCCGGCTCCCCACGAGCGTCCGCAGGTACTCGCGCGACACCTGGAGAAGGCGGTCGGCGGAGGCGAGCTCGGCCCGGGCGCGGTCGCGGTCCTGCAGCGTCGCGAACCGCGACTCCTCGCAGGCGGCTTCGAAGTTGGCCCTCGCGATCTCGAGGTTGCTCGTCCGCTCCTCGATGATCCTGCCCGACACCGCCCCCTCGCCGAGCGATTTGGTGCTGGCGATGACCTTCTCCACGTACACCAGGCGCGAGTAGGACCCGAGGAGCTTCTCCCGGTAGGTTCCCAGGATGCGGTCCTTGAACGTCTGCTCCACCTCGGGAAGCGCCGGATGCCAGGAGAGCGATTCCACCAGTGCGTCGACGTTGTCGGCGATGGTGGTGGCCCAGTCGGCGGCCTTCAGCGCGATCTGACGGTCGTCCTCCCGCCGACGGATGTCGTCCCGGGCCTTGCCGACGTCGGGGCTCGAGATCTCGGCGAGCGAATCCCCCTTGGACACGCGCTGCCGGACCTGGACGAGGACGCGCGAGATGATGCCGTCGACCGGGGCGGCGTAGTCGAGTCGGAGCCGGGCGTCGTAGTCGATCCGCCCCGGCACCGTGAGGTGGTCGCGGAGCGGCCGCCGCTCCACCTCGCCCGTCTCGATGCCCGCCGACGCCACGGCGTCCGCCTTGAGCGTCACCTCGTCGGGCAGGCCCCCCGCATCGGCGGCGGGGGGCGGGTCGGCGCCGTGCGGCTCGCCGCCGGCGAAGTGGTGCGTCGCCAGCCACCACCACGCCAGCCCCCCGAGGGCGAACAGCGCGACGCCGCCGACGGACCGACGCCACCGTTCGGCGCGTCCGGAGGGGTGCTTCGTCCCGGCGCCGCCATGACCGGCGCCGCCGTGGCCGTTCGTGCCGGGAGCGGTGGGGCGGTGCTCGGTGGCGGAGGTCGACATCGGGAAAGGCCTGGGCCGGTTCGAGTTCGAGGGGGGGCGCCCGAGAGCCCCGATTCTACACAACCCTCCCCCGATCCTTATACTGGCCTGATTGCGCGCCGACCGGGATGAGCCGATCCCGGTCCTGCCGCCCGCCGCCTCTTCCTCCGCACCCTCCCGCCCTGCCCTCCCCATCCATGACGACCGCGCGCCAAATCCGCATCTTCGACACCACGCTCCGCGACGGCGAGCAGTCGCCCGGGGCGAGCATGAATCTCACGGAGAAGATGGAGGTCGCCCAGGCGCTGCTCCAGCTCGGCGTGGACGTCATCGAGGCCGGCTTCCCCGTCGCCTCGCCGGGGGATTTCGCGAGCGTCCGGGAGATCGCCGCGAGCATCCGCGGCGCGAGCGTGTGCGGCCTGGCCCGCTGCAACGACACCGACATCGACCGCGCCTGGGAGGCGCTGCGGGTCGCGGAGCGGCCGCGGATCCACGTCTTCCTCGCCACCAGCGCCATCCACCGCGAGTTCAAGCTGCGGATGACGGAGGACGAGGTCGTGGCGCGGGCCGTCGCCGGGGTGAAACGCGCCCGCGGGCTCTGCCCCGACGTCGAGTTCTCCCCCGAGGACGCCGCGCGGACCGAGCTCGGCTTCCTCTGCCGGGTCGTCGAGGCGGCGATCGACGCCGGGGCCACCACGGTCAACATCCCCGACACCGTCGGCTACGCCACGCCCGACCAGATGCACCGGGTGATCCGCACGCTGCGTGAGCGCGTGCGGGGCATCGACCGGGCGGTGATCAGCGTCCACTGCCACGACGACCTCGGCCTCGCCGTCGCCAACAGCCTCGCCGCCGTGGAGGCGGGGGCGGGGCAGGTGGAGTGCACGATCAACGGCCTCGGCGAGCGGGCGGGCAACTGCGCGCTCGAGGAGGTGGTGATGGCGCTGCGGACGCGGCGCGACCACTACGGCTGCGAGACGCGGATCGCCACCCAGAAGCTCGTCCCTACCAGCCGGCTGGTGGCCACGATCACCGGCATCCAGGTGCCGCGCAACAAGGCGATCGTCGGCCGCAACGCCTTCGCCCACGAGTCGGGGATCCACCAGGACGGCATGCTCAAGGAGCGGAGCACCTACGAGATCATGCGGCCGGAGGACGTGGGGCTCGAACGCACCGACCTGGTCCTGGGCAAGCACAGCGGCCGGGCGGCGCTGGCCGACCGGGCCAAGGCCCTCGGCTACCAGCTCACCCCCGAGCAGCTGCAGACCCTCTTCGACCGCTTCAAGGTTCTCGCCGACCGCAAGAAGGAGATCTACGACGGCGACATCGCGGCCCTCTGCGAGGATCAGTTCGCCGATCTCCCCGAGCGGTTCACGCTCGTCGGCTACGACCTCGCCTGCGCGAGCAACCAGTCGCCGCGCGTGACGCTCCGCGTCAGCCACGGCGGCGAGGAGAAGGCGGTGGAGGTGAACGCCGGCGACGGCCCGATCGACGGCATCTTCCTGGCGATCGAGAAGCTCACCGGGGTCCTCACCGTGTGCCGCGACTTCCGCGTCCAGGCGGTGACGGTGGGCAAGGACGCCCAGGCGGAGGTGACGGTGGAGCTCCAGCCGCTCGGCGCGGCGCCCGGCAGCCAGACCTTCCGCGGCCGCGGCGTGTCGACCGACTCGCTCGAGGCGTCGGCGAAGGCGTTTCTCGCCGCGGTCAACCGCGTCGCGGTGGGGGCCCCCAGTCGGCTCCATCCGCACGCCGGCTGACCGGGTGGAGGAGATCCCCGCTGCCCCTTCCACTCGGGCGCGGGCGTCAGGCGACGCTCCGCCCCTCCGGGCGGGCGCGATCGGGTTCGGCCCTTCGATCGGCGCGGGCCGGTCCCCCGTCCTGCTCCCTCTCGCCTCCCGGCAGGAGCGCGTCGCCTGGGAGGACGTCGTCGCCGGGCAGGAGCGGATCGGCGGCGGGAAGGGCGTCGTCGGGGGGCACGTCCGTCGCGGCCGAGGGCTTCGGCAGGTGGACCCGGCGCAGGAGCGGAATCGCCGCCACGCGGAGCAGCGCCGAGACGGCGAACACGGTGAAGTACGCGGTGCGGTCCTCGCCGAGGGTGCGCAGGAGCATCCCCCCGCAGGCGGCGCCGGTGACCCAGGCGGTGGCGTGGCCGAGGTTGTAGACGGTGACCACGCCTGTGCGCTCGCGGTGCGAGGCGGCCTCGAAGAACAGGAGCACCACGGCCAGTTCGTACGCCGCCCACGACGCCCCCGCCACGCACTGGATGCCGACGAGCCAGCGGAGGTCGGCCGACACGAGCCAGAAGAGCGTCAGCGGCGCGATCGCCAGCCCGCCCACCCAGAGCAGCCCCAGGCTGCCGATCCGGCCGCCGAGCCGGCCGAGCGACGGCAGTACCAGCGCCCGAGCGAGGAAGCTCACCGCAACCACGAGCATGTAGGAGAGATAGGTGAACTGCCGGTCCTTGAGCATGTAGGGGGTGAAATAGGCCCCCGAGAACTGGCAGGCGAAGGTGATCGACCAGAGATAGGTGACGAGCGTTCCGGGCGGCGAGCCGGCCGCGGCGCGGAGGCGGGCCAGCGCGGCGGCGAGCTTCCCCGCGGTGCTGGCCTCGCTCCGCGTGGCTCGTGGCGCCGGGGGCGGGGCTTCGGGGCGCTTCATCTCCCGGCAGGCGGCCAGGCAGAGCGTGGAGACGAGCCTGCAGGCGGATGCCAGCGCGAAGAGCACCGCGAAGGTCCACAGCGCCGTGCCGTTGCGACGGCCCTGCTCGAGCGCCAGGCCCCCCGCCACGAAGCCGATGAGGACGGCGAATTGGCTCAGCCGGCTGCGGTGCGCGAAATAGGGGGTGCGCATCCGCTCCGGCACCACCGATCCCATCCAGGCGTTCCAGGCGGGCGCTCCGGCCATGCCGGCCGACCAGTAGACGCTCACCGCCAGCAACATCTCCCAAAGCTGCGCCCGGCCGCGGAGCGCCCACCAGATCAGCGGCAGGAAGCTCGCCGCCTGGACGGCCGTGGTCGCGACCACCCAACCGCGATTGGTGCCGAGCCGCCGCACCGCCAGCGGCGTCACGAGCTGCAACAGTGCCCCGGCGAAGAGCGGCACCGAGGCCACCAGCCCCGTCGCCACGGGACCGAAGCCGAGGGCCAGTGCGAAGGCGGGGATGTAGTGCTCCCCGCAGCCGACCATCACGCTGTAGGCGGTGGCGTCGGCGGTGGAGATCCACAGGTCGCGGCGGAGGCCGGCACGCGGCGGGAGGCCGCGGGCGACGAGCCCCGCGAGGCGCTGTCTCTTATACACATCTGACGCTGCCGACGATACTCCTTGTGT
>CAWUOA010000015.1:0-20851 GCA_963923225.1 uncultured Planctomycetaceae bacterium | reverse complement strand
TTGATCGATTTCATCCGCACGCGTGGTTTCGCGTCGCTCGAGGATCTCGTGCGCGAACTGGGCGTCTCCGAATCGACGATCCGCCGGGACCTCGACACCCTCGAGGAGCAAGGCACCGCCCGCCGCACCCACGGCGGCGTGCTCTACGCCGGCGGCCTCCCCAGGCCGGCCGAGTTCGACGAGCGGCAGCCGGCCCACCACGTCGCCAAGCGGGCCATCGCCCTGGCGGCGGCCGAGCGGATCGAGGAGGGGGAGACCGTCCTTCTCGACGGCGGCACGACGACCTTCGAGGTGGCCCGCCTGCTGGTCGGCCGCTCGATCCAGGTGGTCACCAACAGCCTGCCGGTGGCGAACCTCTTCGCTTCCGCGTCGCGCACCGATCTGGTCCTCCTCGGCGGCTACGTCTCGCCCCGGACCGGCGTCTGCCTCGGCCCCTACGCCAACGAGCTCCTCGGCCGGCTCCACGTGACGACGACGGTCCTCTCCGCCGCCGGGATCACGGCCGAAGGCCTCTACAACGCCCACCTCCTCCTGGCGGAGACCGAGCAGGCGATGCTCCGCGCCGCCGGGCGGGTGATCGTCGTCGCCGACAGTTCGAAGTTCGGACGCAAGAGCCTGACGTTCGTCTCCGGCCTCGATTCGATCGACATCCTGGTCACCGATTCCGGCCTCTCGGCCGAGTGGCGCGACCGGATCGCCTCCTCCGGCACGGAACTGGTGATCGCCGCCGCGCCGACACACGCCTCCCCGGGCCCGTCCCCTTCCAGCGAGCGCCGCCGATGAGCACCGGTTTCGCCACGTCCCCCGCCTCCCTCGGCCTTCCCGCCGGCCTCGACCGCGGGGCGGTGGAGCGCATCGTCCGCCAGATCGTCCTGAACGGCTCGGGCAGCCCGCCGTCGCAGGTGGCGCGCGAGACGGCCGCCGCGCTCGTCGGCGGCCGCGCCCCGGTGCGGAGCGAGCCGAAGCTCGTGGTGAGCATCTCGGCCCGCCACTGCCATCTCACCGACGACCACGTCGAGCGGCTCTTCGGCAAGGGCCGCACGCTCACCCCGCACAAGGATCTCTACCAGGACGGCTTCTACGCCGCCGAGGAGACGGTGATGATCGTGGGACCGAAGCGGAAGATGCTCCCCACCGTCCGCGTCCTCGGACCGACGCGCAAGGCCTCGCAGGTGGAGCTCGCCTTCACCGACGGCATCTCGCTGGGGATCGACCTCCCGGTGCGGGCCAGCGGCAAGATCGGCGGCACCCCCGGCTGCGTCCTCGTCGGCCCGGCCGGCGCCGTCGAGCTCGCCGAGGGGGTGATCCGCGCCGAGCGCCACGTCCACATGAACTTCGCCGATGCCGAGTTCTTCGGCGTCAAGGACGGCGACCGGATGAGCCTGGCGATCGACGGCGGCTGCGGGCTGGTGTTCCGCGACCTGCTCGTGCGGGCCGACGCCACGAGCAAGCTCGAGGTCCACATCGACACCGACGAAGGCAACGCCGCCGATCTCGACCACGCCTCCGGCGTGCGTCTCCTCAAGCAGAACTGAGGGCGGGCGCACCATGGCGAAACAACCTTCCAAGAAACCGACGTCCGAGAAAGCCGCGGCCAAGAAGGCCGCGGCGAAGAAGCCGGCCCGGCAGCCGACGCAGCAGCGTCTGCCGATGGCGGCGACCGACACCATTCAAACGATCGTCCAGCCGGCGCTCGCCGGCGCGATCGACGGGGGCGGCCCCGGGATGATTGAACGCGAGTCCGGGCAGGCCGCCCGGACCACGACAGGAGCAGTGCTCACGATGGCCAAGAAGATCGAAGCCCTCGGCATGATCGAGACGAAAGGGTTCGTCACGATGGTCGAGGCGACCGACGCGATGATGAAGGCGGCGAACGTCACCTTCCTGGGATGGGACAAGATCGGCAGCGCCCTGGTCACGGCGTTCATTTCCGGCGACGTGGCGGCGGTGAAGGCGGCGATCGACGCCGGTGCCGCGGCAGGCGGCCGGGTCGGCGACGTCGTCAGCGTGCAGGTCATCGCCCGCCCGCACGAGGACATCGACATCGTCCTCCCCGCCTCGGCTGCCAGCGCCCGCGGCGGCGTCGAGTGAACCGTTTCCACCCGATTCCACGATCCATTCCCATTCCCTTTTCCAGGACACACGATTCATGAACACCGCGATCGGACTGGTCGAGACCAAGGGCCTCGTCGGCCTCGTCGAGGCGACGGACGCCATGGCCAAGGCGGCCAACGTGAAGATTCTCAAGCGGGTCAGCATCGGCGGCGCCTACGTGGCCACCGTCGTGCAGGGTGACGTCGGCAGCGTCCGCGCCGCCGTGGAGGCCGGTTCGGCCGCCGCGCAGGGCGTCGGCGAGCTCGTCGCCAGCCACGTCATCCCGCGTCCCGCCGAGAGCCTCATGGCGGCTTTCTTCTCCTGATCGATCCCCGGGCGGAGCCCTTCGATGATCATCCTCGTCGCCAATCTCGGTTCCACGAGCTTCAAGTACCGGCTCTACGACCTCCCCGACGCTCCCGGCACGGCCGGGGGCGCCGGGGAGCGTGAGCTGGCACGCGGCGGCGTGGAGCGGATCGGAGCGCCGGAGAGCCGCGTCTACGCCCGTGCGGGCAAGACGGAGCTCGAGACGGTGATGCCGGTGCCCGACCACGCGGTGGCCCTCCGCGCCGCGCTCGAGCAACTCACCGGCGACGGGGGACCGCTTTCGAGCATCGACGAGGTGGCGGCGGTCGGCTTCAAGGCCGTCCACGGCGGCCGCGTCAGCGGCGTCGTCCGCGTCACCCCCGAGGTGCTCGAGGCGATGGAGGAGATGCGGGAGGTGGCCCCGGCCCATAACCCGCCCTACGTCCGCGCCATGCGGCTGCTCGGCGAGAAGCTCCCGAAGGTGCCCCTCGTGGCCGCCTTCGAGACCGGCTTCCACGCCACGATCCCCGACCGCAACGCCCTCTACGCCGTGCCGACGGAGTGGGTGGAGCGGTTCCGGGTGCGGCGGTTCGGCTTCCATGGCGCGAGCCACCGCTGGGTGGCGGAGCGTCTCATGGCGCTGGAATCGAAACGGCCCCTGCGGGCGGTCTCGTGCCATCTCGGGGGCTCGAGCAGCGTCTGCTGGATCCGCGACGGCCAAAGCGCCGGCACGTCGATGGGGATGAGCCCGCAGTCGGGCCTGCCCCAGAACAACCGGGCCGGCGATCTCGATCCCTTCGCCCTCCTCCACGTCGCCAAGGCGACGGGCCGCTCCTTCGAGGAGCTGCTCGTCGAGCTCTCGGGGAAGGCGGGGCTGGCGGGGATGTCGGGCACGTCGGGCGACATGCGCGACCTCGAGGAGGCCGCCGCCGCGGGATCGGCCCGGGCGCGGACCGCCATCGACGTCTACGTGGCGAGCATCCGCCATTGGCTCGGCGCCGGGATGGTCGAGCTCGGCGGCCTGGATTGCATCGCGTTCGCCGGGGGCATCGGCGAGAACTCCCCCGCCGTCCGCGAGGCGGTCTGCGCCGGCCTCGAGGAGTTCGGCGTCCGGCTCGATTCCAAGGCCAACGCGGCCGGCGGGAGCGGCGAGCGCGTCCTCCACGCCGCGGGCTCGCGCGTGGCCATCCGCGTCATTCCCACAAACGAGGAGCTCGTCGTCGCCCGCCAGGCACGGGATCTCCTCGGCTCCGGAGGTGCCTGAATGTTCGTCGCCCTCGTGACCGGCTCGGTCGTCGCCACGCAGAAGACCGAGTCGATGACCGGCCACAAGCTCCTCGTCGTCGAGCCCTACCGCCTCGACGAGGCCGCGCGGGACAAGCTCGTTCCCACCGGCCGCACCTTCGTCGCCGTCGACACGCTCGGCGCCGGCGAGGGTCAGTTCGTCCTCGTCACCCAGGGCTCGAGCGCCCGCCTCACCCCCGAGACCAAGTCGCTGCCGATCGACGCCGTCGTCATCGGTCTGGTCGACCACGTCCGCATCGGGGGCAGGAACGTCTTCTCCCGTCACGCCCAGGAAAGCTGATCCCCGCCATGTCCCAGGCCCCCTGCTCCACCGACATCCAGTCGATCGTCCGCCAGGTGATCGCCGAGCTCCGCGCCGCCGCCCCGGCCGCTCCCGCGCCGGTCCCGGCCCCCGCCGCTCCCACGGTCGCCGGCCCGGTGGCGGGCGAATCGTTCGTCGGCCGCCACGGCATCTTCGGAAGCGTCGACGAGGCGGTCCGTGCCGCCCACGAGGCGTTCCTGCAACTCGAGCGCCTCGGCGTCGAGGGCCGCAAGCGCGCCATCGCCCACATCCGCCGGATCTCCATCGAGGACGCGGTCGAGCTGGGCACGATGGAGTTCGAGGAGACGCGCATCGGCCGCCTCCCGCACAAGATCGAGAAGCTCAAGATCCTCGGCGAGCGGTCGCCGGGGGTGGAGTTCATGCGGAGCGAGGTGTTCAGCGGCGATCACGGCCTGGCGGTGATCGAGCACGCCCCCTTCGGCGTGATCGGTGCCATCACCCCGGTGACCCACTCCCTCCCCACGATCACCGGCAACGCCGTGAGCATGATCGCCGGCGGCAACACCGTCGTCGTCAATCCCCATCCCAGCGGCAAGAAGGTCGCCGCCGAGGGGGTCCGCCGTTTCAACCAGGCGATCCACCGCGATCTCGGCATCGACAACCTGATCGCGCTGGTCGCCGAGCCGACGCTCGAGTCGGCCGGGGCGCTGTTCAGCCACCGCGGCGTGAAGCTGATCTGCGTCACCGGCGGCCCGGCGGTCGCCAAGGCGGCGCTGCAGTCGAGCAAACGGGCGATCGTCGCCGGCCCCGGCAACCCGCCGGTCGTCGTCGACGCCACCGCCGACCTCGACCGGGCCGCGCGGTCGATCATCGCCGGCGCCGCCTACGACAACAACCTCCTCTGCATCGCCGAGAAGCAGGTGTTCGTCGTCGACGCCGTGTTCGACAAGATGATGGACGCCATGGGCCGGGCGGGCGCCGCCCGCCTCACTCCGCCGCAGGTCGACGCACTCACGGCCAAGGCCATCGTGTGGACCGGCGAGGGGAGCCACCGCCACCAGGTCGGCTGCAAGGACTTCATCGGCCAGGACGCCGCCGTCCTCGCCCGCGCCGCCGGCACCGGCGTCTCCGCCGACGTGGAGCTCCTCTTCGGCGAGACCGCCCCCGACAACCCGTTCGTGCCGGTCGAGCAGATGATGCCCTTCGTGCCCTTCGTCCGCTGCAAGGACGTCGACGAGGCGATCCACCGGGCCCACGAGAGCGAGCACGGCTTCCGCCACACGGCGATCATCCATTCCCACGACGTCCGCGCGATGACGAAGATGGGCCGGCTCCTCGACACGACGCTGTTCGTGAAGAACGGCCCCAGCACCGCCGGCCTCGGCCTCGGCGGCGAGGGCTACATCTCCTTCTCGATCGCCACGCCGACCGGCGAGGGGGTGACGACGCCGCTGACCTTCACCCGCCAGCGCCGCTGCACGCTCGTCGACGATCTCCGCATCCTCGGGGCGCCTGAGTGACCATGCAAATCGCCTCCGTGCTCGGCACCGCCATCTCCACCGTGAAGCATCCGTCGCTCGCCGGCGCGAAGCTGCTGGTGGTGCAGCCGCTGATGGCCGACCGCTCACGCGCCGACGGTGACCCGCAGCTGGCGATCGACACCGTGTCCGCCGGCCCCGGCGACCTCGTGATGATCACCAGTGACGGCCGACTCCTCCGCGACGTCCTCGAGAGCGACGCCACCCCGGCGCGGTACAGCGTCGTGGCCCTCGTCGACGACGTCGTCGCCTTCCCCGTCCGCAGCAGGTCCTGACACCATGACGACCTTCACCCCCGACGACGTGGCGCGGATCGTCCGTGCGGTGCTCGCGCGCGTCCGAGAGCAGGGAGGCCCGCAGGGAGCGGCCCTCCAGACGCGTCTGGCGTCTCCCGCACCGGCACCGTCGAAGCCCACCTCGGCCCCGGCGGCCCCGGGCGTCGTGCTGCCGGAGAAAGTGGTCACCGCCGCGGCACTGGCCTCGGTGCCGGCCGGATCGCGCGTGGTCACCGTCCGTCACGACGCGGTGATCACCCCCTCCGCTCGCGACCGGGCCCGCGAAGGGGGCTACGATCTCGTCCGCGCGGCGAAGGGTCCGAAGGGTCCGCAGGCACCGGCCAGGCCGTTCGTGATCGGCACGGCCGAATGCCCTCCCAACACCTCCGTCAGGACCAGCGGCGTCGTCAGGGCGGTCCCCGGCGCCGCCTGGCTCCCGGCCACCGGCCTGGCCGACGTCGTCGTGGCGCTCGCCCAGCACGTGACGCGCGACGGCGCCCGGGGCCTGCTCCTCGCCGGAAGGCCCCATGCGGCCTGTGCGCTCGCCAACCGCTCCCCCGGCATCCGGGCCGTGACCGCCCGCGACACCGCCACCCTGCTCGCCGCCATGGCCGAGTCCGGGGCGAACGTCGTCGTCGTCCACCCGCGCGACTTCTCCGGCACGAGCCTCGACCGGATCGCCGTGGCCCTCGCGACCTCGTCGGCGGCGGCGCCCTCCGAACTCGCCCCCCCGGCGGCTGCCGGTTGCCCGTGCGGCGGCCCGTCGAAGGCGGCCTGTTCCTGCACCTCCCACGCCCACTAGCCACACCCACCAGGCTCCCCCATGCGATTCGGACTGACCCTCGGCACGGTGACGCTCGTCGAACCGCACCCCACGGTGCGCGGCGGCGTGTTCCGTGTCGTCGTGCCGCTCTCCTCGGCGGACCTCGCCCGCGGTGTCGATCCGGCGAACCCGCCGGGCACCGAGGCGCTGGTCGCCTGGGACGACCTGGGCAGCGGCGACGGCCAGCTCGTCGCCTTCAGCGAGGGGGGTGAAGCGGCGCAGCCCTTCCGCCCCCACGACAAGCCGATCGACGCGTTCGTGGCGGCGATCATCGACCGCCTCGACCTCCCCGCGGCCCCGCGCCGAAAGCCCTCCCCCTGACCTGGCCCGCACGACCCTCACCACCCGCACGCTTCCCGCAGTTCGACGATTTTCCGCAGCCGGCAACGCCACCGCGACCGGCAGCATGGTGAATACTCGATACGAATCCCCACCACGGAGACCCATCCCATGGCCGCGAAGACCTCGACCAAGCCGCTTTCCCAGCTCAAGGAGGAGATCTGCGACATCGGCCGCCGGATCTACGCCAAGGGCTTCGCCGCCGGCAACGACGGCAACATCTCCTTCCGCCTCGGCCCCAACGAGGTCCTCTGCACCCCGACGATGATCTCGAAGGGCTTCATGAAGCCCTCCGACCTGTGCATCGTCGACATGGAGGGCAACCAGCTCGCCGGCCAGCGCAAGCGCTCCAGCGAGATCCTCCTCCATCTCACGATCATGAAGGAGCGGCCCGACATCAACTCGGTGGTCCACTGCCACCCGCCCCACGCCACCGCCTTCGCCGTGGCCCGCGAGCCGATCCCGCAGTGCGTCCTCCCGGAGGTCGAGGTGTTCCTCGGCGACATCCCGATCACGAAGTACGAGACCCCGGGCGGACAGAAGTTCGCCGACACCGTCAAGCCGTACGTCAAGCAGTCGAACGTCGTGATCCTCGCCAACCACGGCACCGTGAGCTTCGGCGAGACGGTGGAGAAGGCCTACTGGTGGACCGAGATCCTCGACGCCTACTGCCGGATCCTCATGCTCTCCCGCGACCTCGGCCGCGTCACCTACCTGACCAAGCAGGAGACGAAGGAGCTCCTCGACCTCAAGCAGAAGTGGGGCTACACCGACCCGCGTCTCGACAAGGGGATGGAGAACTGCGACATCTGCGCCAACGACGTCTTCCGTTCGAGCTGGGGCAACACCGGCGTGACCCGCAAGGCCTTCGACGCCCCGTCGCCGATGGGCGCGGACCCGAAGCCGGCGGCCCCGGTCGTCTCCCCCGCGGCCGCCACCCTCGACTACGAGGCGGTGGTCAAGGCGGTGACCGAGCAGGTCTGCCGCGAGCTGGGCATCGGAGCGGCCTGAGACACGTTCGTCCCGACGGAACCGGGAGGGGATGCCCGTCTCCCCGATCCGGCGCCGTCGGCAAGTGAAGCCCGGAGGGCGGAGCGCGGCCGGCGTCGAGCGAGCGGAGGCCATGGATGGCCGTAGTGAGCGTCCGGTGAGGGGAGACGGGCATCCCCGACCCACGGCCTGGAAATGGCCACCAGGCAGCCAGCACACGAAGGAAAGCAGCATGAAGGTCGGAATCGTCGGTGGCGGTGGGATCGTCGGCTCCTCGGCCGGCTTCGCGCTCCAGCTCGGGGGCATCGTCCACGAGATCGTCCTCGTCGATGCCAACGCCGACCTGGCCGACGGCCAGGCGCTCGACATGCTCCACGGCACGGCGGCGATCGCCGACCAGTCGATCCATGCCGGCGGCTACGCCGACATCGCCGACGCCGACGTCGTCTGCATCACCGCCGGCCTCCGCCGCAAGCCCGACGAGAGCCGGCTCGCGCTCATCAACCGCAACGTCGAGCTGTTCCGCTCGATCCTCGGCACGATCCGCTCGGCGGGACTGCGGAAGGACGCGATCATCCTCGTGGTCTCGAATCCGGTCGACATCCTCACCTACCTCGCCGAGAAGGAACTGGGCCTCCCCAAGGGACGCGTCATCGGCCTGGGCACCCTCCTCGACACGCTCCGCTTCCGCAGCCTCCTGGCGGCGGCGCTCTCCGCCCCCGCGACGCAGCTCCAGGCCCTGATCCTCGGCGAGCATGGCGACAGCATGGTGCCGGTGTGGAGTAGCGCCTCGGTCGCGGGGCTGCCGCTCGAGAAGTGGCCCGGCTTCACGCCGAAGCTCGGTGCCGACGTCTTCCAGCGGGCCAAGACCAGCGGCGCCGAGATGATCAAGAAGAAGACCGGCGCGGGCTTCGCGGTCGGGGTGTCGATCGCCGAGGTGATCCACGCGATCGCGCTGGACTCCAAGCGGGTGCTCCCCGTGTCGACCGTCTTCGGCGGGAGCGGCCCGGCTCCCTACGGGATCCGCGACGTGGCGATCTCCGTCCCCACGATCGTCGGCCGCTTTGGCGCCGAGAAGATCGTGGAGATCGAGCTCTGGCCCAAGGAGCTGCAGGCGCTCCAGAAGTCGGCCGGCGTCCTCCGCGACACCCTCGGCCAGGTGTTCGGCGGCAAGGCTGGCTGATACCGCGGCCCGGCACCGGTGCGGATAGACTCGTCTCCCGAGTCCACTCCGGGAGGGATCCGCCATGCTCGTCCGCCGTCTCGCTGCCGCGTTGCTCGTGCTCGTCTGCGCGGGCTCCGTGGGCCTCTGCTCGGACCGTCCCCCCAACGTCGTCATCCTCTACGCCGACGACATGGGCTACGGCGATCTCGGGGCCAACAACCCCGAGTCGAAGATCCCCACGCCCCGCCTCGACCGGCTCGCGGCGGAGGGAACGCGCTTCACCGACGCCCACAGCTCCTCCGGCGTTTGCACGCCGAGCCGCTACGCCCTCCTCCACGGCCGCTACCACTGGCGGAAGTTCCACGGCATCGTCCACGCCTTCGACCAGTCGGTCCTCGACGCGGAGCGGGCGACGATCGCCGAGCTCCTCCGGGATCGGGGCTACGCGACGGCGGCCTTCGGCAAGTGGCACCTCGGCTGGGACTGGGAGACGGTCCGCCGGGCAGGTGCGATCGGGCCCCTCGAGAAGACCGACCGGGTCTTCGCCCCCGACGCCTTCGACTGGAAACGGCGCATCCCCGGTGGCCCGCTGGCCCATGGCTTCGACCGTTACGCCGGCGACGACGTCCCCAACTTCCCCCCCTACGCCTGGTTCGAGGACGACCGGATCCCGATCGCCCCCACGATCCCGATGACGATCGAGGGGGAGCCGGCGGAGGGGAGCTGGGAGTGCCGGCCGGGGCCGATGCAGCCGGGATGGGATTTCCACGCCGTGATGCCCAGATGCACCGACGCCGCGGTCGCCTGGATCGGCGAGCAGTCGGCCGAGCGGCCCTTCTTCCTCTACTTCCCCTTCACCTCGCCTCACGCGCCGATCCTCCCCACCGAGGCGTGGCGAGGGAAGACGAAGGCGGGAGGCTACGGCGACTTCATGGCCGAGACCGATGCGGTCGTCGGGAAGGTCCTCGACGCCCTCGAGCGCGGAGGCTTCACCGAGAACACGCTCGTGATCTTCACCTCCGACAACGGCCCCGAACGCTACGCCTTCGAGCGCGTCCGGGCGACGGGCCACCGCAGCGCCGGGGGATTCCGGGGGCTGAAACGCGACCTCTGGGAGGGGGGCCACCGGGTGCCGATGGTGGTCCGCTGGCCGGGGAGAGTGCCCGCGGGGAGGGTGAGCGACGGCCTCCTCTCGCAGGTCGATCTGTTCGCCACGCTGGCCGCGGCGACCGGCGCCGGGATTCCGCCGGGCTCCGCCGAGGACAGTCTCGACCAGCTTCCCCTGCTCGAGGGGAAGCGTGGCAGCGCCCGCACCGAGATCGTCCACAACACCCACGCCGACGGCTACGCGCTGCGGCAGGGAAACTGGGTCTGGGTCGACGCCCCCTCGGCGACGATCAGCAAGGTGCCGGAGTGGTTCATCGAGGCGGAGGGTCTCGTCGAGGATCGTCCCGGGGGCCTCTACGACCTGGCCACCGACCCGGGCCAGCGCCGGGATCTCCAGGACGCCCACCCCGACCGCGCCGCGGCGATGCAGCGCCGCCTCGACCTCCTCCGCGGCCGCGAGTGAGCCCCCTCCTCACTCCGCCAGGATGCGGAGGGTGAAGGCGGCGTCGAGGGACTCCTTCGGAGCGAGTTCGATCACGCCGGTGCCCTCGTGGCCCGCGGCGAGGAGATTGACGCCGTCGCTGGCGTTCGCGACCGGCTCCACCGCGATCACCGGCCGGTCGGCCGGCGCGAAGCAGACGAGATGGGTCACGTTCGGGGTGCACGCGAAGAGGAGCCGCACACGGCTCTCCGGCCAGGCGAGCTCCGCTCGGCCGCCGAAGCCGGCGAAGCAGGCGTCGAGGCCGCTCGAGGGAACGGCCCTCCGCGCGGAGAAGTCGAGCTCGGGGGGAAGCGGCACCGCCGGCCCGTCGGGGAGGCCGTCCGGCTCGGCGTCGGGATAGCGGCCGGTCGCCGAGAAGGCGAGCTCCACCGGCTCCCCCTCGCGGGAGAGGAAGCGGCGGAAGTAGGGATGCCAGCCGAAGCCCGCCGGCATCGGCGTGTCGCCGCGATTCTCGAAAGAGAGCCGCTGGACCAGCGCGTCCCCCTCGATCGCGATTCCGACCCGGGCCCGGATCGGCCAGGGCCAGTCGAAGTCGGCGGCTTCGTGGGAGTCGAACTCGAGGACGAGCCGCGCGGGCTCCCGCTCCGTCACCCGCCAGGGGCGGTTGCGGACGTCGCCGTGGATGGCATGGTTCTTGGCGCTTCGCAGCTGATGCGCCGTGCCCTGGAAGGAGAACCGGCCGTCACGGATCCGGTTGGAATAGGGGAGCATCAGCCAGCTCGACGGCCGGGCCCCGGCCACCCGCCCGTCGGGCATGAGCTCGATCCACGAGTCGCCGCGGCGAACGGCGAGCGTGAGGAGGCTCCCACCGCGGTCGGGGGCCACCGTCACGCGCAGCGACTCCGTGGCGAGATCGACCGGGTCGGCCGCATCGCAGCGCCGATTCGCCATCGGCGTGGTGCCGCCGACGAGGAGCAGGACGCAGACGAGGACGATCCCCGCACGGCGAACGGGACGCGTACCGATCGCCGCGGACGAACCGGCGGGAACGGTCACTCGACCAGGTCCTTCTCCAGGTCGAGGAGCAGATTCTCGTTGCCCTTGTCGGTGATCGTCACGCGCCAGGGGGAGTCGTTGGCCACGAGCTTCGCCGGCACCATGCCGCCGCCGGGGGCGTCGATGGGAATGTTGATCCGCACCGAGTAGGCGGCCGGCGCCACGCCCGGCTTGCCGTGGAAGGAGTACATCTCGAAGCGGCCGTCCGGATTCGTGGAACCGATGAAGGACTGCCCCTTGGGATCGTCACTGACGAAGTTCACCCCCACCCCCTCGCAAGGCTTGTCCCCCTTCGTCAGCCGGCCTTTGACCGCCACGAGCTTCAGACTTTTGCCGCAGCCGACGGAGCAAAGGCAGGCCAGCAGGAACAGACAGAGGATGCGACGAGCGACCACGAAACACCTCGGGGATGAAAACGGAATGCGGCGGAGACCCTAGGGCACGAGCACGAGCGGAGCCGAAACGAAGGCGGCGTCGCGGCACCCGGGTGGGTGCCGCGACGCACGCCTGAAAACGCAGAACGCCGCTCAACGATTGAGGACGTTGTCGGGCACGACGGTGCCGTCGGCCGGATCGACGATCGCGGTGATCACCGTGCCGATCTCCACGCTGCGCACCGAGCCGTCGGCGAGGGCGATGGTCGCACCACCCGGGTGCGGCGCACCCCACTGCCCACGGAAGTTGCTCCAGCCGATGCCGTCGCAGCGCTGATCGGCGAACACGTTCTGCGTCGCGATGACGCCGGCCGAGCTCAGAGCCCTGGACACCTCGACGCCCCCCGCGAAGAACCCGTCGCGATACGACAGGCAGCCGGATCGGTACATGCGAACGTCCATCGAAACCTCTCCGACGAGGAGCGTATAGCTGGTGCCGTCGGAGATGTCCGAGACACGCACCGGACGCGAGAGGTCGTACGCCTTCCAACGCTTGTAGTTGTTGTTGCGCGGCCAGTTGTAATCGATGTCGGCCGGGTTGGCGATCTTCGAGAGGATGCCGCTCTGATCGGTGGTGCCCTGGATGTCGTGCTCGGCGCAGATCGCCTGGTTGGCGGCGTAGTCCGAGATCATCACCCTCGTCTTTCCGGCGGGAAGGGAGTAGTGGGCGGCGAAGCCGAGCGCCGTCGACAAGGTGCCGTCGCCGGAGGGCTGGTTGGTGAAGATCCGGTCGTTGCCGTTGCCGTCGCCGACCGCCTCGGGGCCGCTGCCGCCGCGACTAGGGCAGGCCGCGATCGGCATGTTCGCATCGAACGCCTTGTTGTTGAACTCGCTCGAGAGTTCCATGAACGGCGCCGCGGCGTAGAACTGGCTTCCTGTCTGGGTCTGGATGCCGCCGACGGGGGTGCCGAAGGACCAGACACGGTACCGGCCCGAGGCCTGCTCGAACGCTCCGACGCTGTCGACCGGGCCGAGGGTTCCGCCGGCCATCACGCTTGGCATCCCACGACTCGAGACCGACGCTCCGCCGCTCGGGAACGCCTTGTTCGAGGATTCGAAGTTGAGCAGACCGAGGGCGAGATTCTTGACGTTGTTGGAGCAACTCATCTTCCGGGCCGCCTCACGGGCCGACTGCACGGCAGGCAGCAGGAGGCCGACGAGGGTGCCGATGATGGCGATGACGACGAGGAGCTCGACGAGCGTGAACGCCCGTGAGCGCGGCGTGACGGGACGGCAGAGCATGGAGAGTCTCCGGAAAGATGACGGGATCGGATGCGAGACGAGCCGGTGCGAGGGGGGGACAGCCGGCGATCGATGACGGAAAAATAGGATGCGGGCCGAACCTCCACCCCCCAATAACCAGGAAAACTCTACCGCAACGCTCGAAATCGCACAACGCGGCCTGGGGTGCTCCCGGCCCCCTCCCCCGGGCTAGAGGGTGCGAAGAAACGCCAGCAGATCGGCGGCCTCCGCCGGTGCCAGGCCCCGCAGGAGGTGATCGGGCATCAGCGACCGAGGCTGCGGCGAAAGCGCCTCGACGGCGGCCCGGTCGAAGGCGTGGTCCCGGCCGCGCTCGTCGCGGACGACGATCCGGCTCTCGCCACGCTCCACCAGGAGCCCCGTGACCACCAGGCCGTCGACCGTCTCCACATGCCAGGCGGCATGCTTGGGGTCGATCTTCCGGGAAGGATGGACGACGCTTTCGAGAATCTCCGCCGGCGACGCCCGCTTGCCGAGGCCCGCCAGATCGGGCCCCACCGGCGCCCGCGCCCCTTCCTCCCCCTGCGGCGGCGCGTGGCAGCCCCGGCACGACAGCGCCGCCGACTCCCACAGCTCCCTGCCACGGGCCACATCCCCCTCGATCGCCAGAAGCCGGGCGGAGTCGATCGTGTCGCCGAGGCGCTCGCCGCGGAGCTCCTCCGGCACGAAGCGGTCGAAGAGACCGCGGACACGGGGATCGCGCTGCGCCGTGCCCCAGGCGATCAGCCGCTCGCGCTGGCCGCCATCCGCGCGGCCGATCCGGCGCAGGACGCCGAGGGCGGACGTGGGGGTCGCCCCGGGCGGGAGCGGGACCTCCGCCGCGCCGGGCGGCGCGGCGGCGGACGGAACGGGGAGGCTCTCGATCCAGTCTCCCACCAGCGCCAGCCCCGCTTCGTCGACCACGCTCGAGCCGAAGTGGGGCATCCGCCCCGCCCCCAGCGTCGCCATCCGGTACCAGAGCACCGACCGCGTCGGATCGCCGGGGCGGACGAGCGCCGCGTCGTCGAGGCCGAGTGAGCCATGCGTCGGCCGGCCGTCGACGAGCTTGGTGCGTTCGAGCGCCTGGTCGTAGCGGAGGTCGATCTCGCTGGCCCCCCCGCCGCCACGGAGGTGACAGGTGGAGCAGTTCATGGCCAGATAGGCGCGGGCCCGGGTCTCGAGCGGCTGTGCCGCGTCGGACGGATCGGGAAAGGGGGTGGGGAGCGGGTCGAAGGGGGCCGCGAGGAGCCCGAGCGACGCGAACGCCTCGAGCTGGTCACACGTGCCGCCGCGGCCGTCGGCGACGGGGCGACGGAGCTGTGCCGGAACGAAGCCGTAGAGGGTGCCGCCGCGCGAGGAGTGGCAGGTGAGGCACTCGGTGCGGGAGACGACGCGGTGCTCGCGGCGATGCCGCACGGAGGAATCCGCGGCGTCGGCGATCTCGAGCGACACCGTCGCCCCCTCGGCCCCGACGAGCTCGGCGTCGGTCTGGGCGTCGTTCCAGAGGTAGGCGTAGGCCCGCCAGTACCCGCGGTCGGCATGGAGGAGCTGCGTCTCGACGCGGCGCTCGCCCCCCGCCTTTCCCGGCGTGGTGTCGACCGAGAGCGTCCTCACGAGCACGCCCCCGTCAGGAACGCGGAACTTCCCCCGGATGAATCCCTGCTGCGGGTTCTGGCGGTCCTCGATGGCGAGCGTCGAGGTGTCCGGCAGCGCGAGGAGCCGCTCGGCAGTGGCGCCGTCGGCCCACGCCGGGGCGTTGATCGAGTACGGCACCACCCCGGGGCTCGGCGTGCCCGCCAGAGTGTCGGCGAAGAGGCCGGTCTCCGAGAGGCGTCGCGGGAAGTCGGCGTTGGCGGCCGCGGCTCGGGGCACGAGCCGGTGGAAGCTGCCGCTGTCGTAGTCCACCAGGAGCACGTCGCCGTCGTGGTCGAGGCCGAAGGTCGACAGCGCCAGGCGCGAGTCGGCGAGCTCCCCGCGCCAGGTGAGGCGCTGGCCGTCGTGCCGTGCGCCCCACACCCTGCCGGTGACGTAGTCGCCGTAGACGTAGGTGCCGACGAGATCGGGGAGGCGCGGCGTCGCCGAGACGTAGCCGCCGGTGATCGACCGCGATTCGGTGTGGGGATGGGCGATCAGGGCGGGCGTGATCGGCTCCGAGCCGCGGCTCCGCTCCCCGGCCACCGGCTGCGGCCCCTCGGTGACGCTCCAGCCGTAGTTGCCGCCGCGGCGGACGTGGTAGAGCATCTCCCACAGTTCCCAGCCGACGTCGGCCACCCACAACGTGCCCCGGCCGTCGAAGCAGATCCGCCACGGGTTGCGGAGGCCGTAGGCCCACACCTCGCCACGCGCGCCGGGAACGTCGACGAAGGGATTGTCGGGCGGGATCGCGTAGGGGCGGCCGTCCGCGGAGCGATCGACGTCGATTCGCAGCACCGAGGCGAGGAGATCGTCGATCGTCTGTCCGGTGTCGGCGGCGTCGGGGGGGGTGGCGTCGCCAGAGTCTCCGGTGGAGACGTAGAGCATGCCGTCCGGCCCGAACTGCACGTGGCTGCCGTTGTGGCCGCCGGAGCGCCACTCGAGCACCACCACCTCGCTCGCCGGATCGGCCGTCGGCGGATCGAGGGAGGAGAGGGTGAATCGCGAGAGCCGCGTGCCGTCGTCGCGCTTCGGCTCGAGCGCGTAGACGACGTACATGAAGCGGTTGTCGGCGAAGCGCGGGTGGAAGGTCACCGAGAAGACGTGGTCGATCCCCGGCACGGCGGAGAGGTCGAGGAGCGGATCGGCGGAGTCGACGTCGGGGCGGCACTCGAAGCTCGTGATCCTCCCCTTCTCCTCGGCGACGAGCATCCTTCGGGTGCCCGGAATCGGCACCAGATCGGTGGGCTTGTCGAAGCGGAGGGCCGGAAAGACCGGCTCGATCGCGTAGGGAGGGGGCGGCTCCGGGGTGCCGACGACGCGCGACGCGGTCCACGGAACCCGTCCCGCGGGAGGGGCCGCCGGATCGGCGGCGTCCGACGCAAGCAGAGCGATGCCCGCGAGCCAGATCCCCGCCGCCACCACCGCCCGATTCCGGAGACCGAAACCGCTCATCGCGTCACCCCCTCCTGCAGCGCCACCATCTCGGAATACCGGCCGCCGAGCGCCACCAGCGCCGCGTGATCCCCCACCTCGACGATCCGTCCCCCTTCCATCACCAGGATCCTGTCGGCATTGCGGACCGTGCTCAGCCGGTGCGCGATGACGAAGCTCGTCCGCCCGCGGAGAAGGTCCCCGAGGCTCGCCTGGATCGCCCGCTCGCTTTCGCTGTCGAGGTTGCTCGTCGCCTCGTCGAGGACGAGGATCCGGGCGTCGGCGAGGATCGCCCGGGCGATCGCCAGACGCTGCCGCTGCCCGCCGCTCAAGCGCACGCCGCGCTCCCCGATGCGGGTATCGTAGCCGTCCGGCATGGCGCGGATGAACTCGTCGGCATGGGCCGCCTTCGCGGCGGCCTCGATCCGCTCGCGCGTCGCGCGGCGGCGCGAGTAGCCGATGTTCTCCGCGACGGTGCCGTCGAACAGGAACACGTCCTGCTCCACGACGGCGAGGAGGCCGCGGTAGGAGTCGACGTCGATCTCCCGCAGATCGCGGCCGTCCAGGCGGACGGCGCCGCTCGTCGGATCGTGGAAACGGGCCACGAGATTGCAGAACGTGGTCTTGCCCGCGCCGCTGCGGCCCACGAGGGCCACCGTCTCCCCCGGCTGCACGTCGATGGAGATGTCGTGGAGCACGTCGTCGGGCGCGCCGGGGTAGCGGAAGGAGACCGAGTCGAACTCGATCCGTCCCTCGACCCGACGCGGATCGACGCGCACCCCCGGCACCGCCGTCGCCATGTCGAGGGGCTCGGCGAGGAGGTCGAGCACCCGGTCGAATCCGGCGAGGTTCGACTGCAGCTGCGTGAGCGTTCCGGCGATGGTCGCCACCGGCTCGAGCAGCATGGCCATGAACACCAGGAACATCACCAGATCGCCGGGGGTCAGCCGGCCGGCGATCACCTCCATTCCGCCGTAGAGGAGCAGCGCCGCCGAGGCCCCGGGAAGGAGCAGGTCCCAGAGCACCTCCACGATCCGGGCCCACCACCAGGCGAGCATCTCCAATCGCACCGTGAAGTGGTTGTCGCGCGCGTAGCGGGCCGCCTCGCGGCGCTGGCGCCCGAAGGCCCGTACGACCCGCATCCCTCCGAAGATCTCCGCCGTCCGCGCGTCGACGTCGCCACGCCAGCTCCGCAGGTCGCGGTGGAGCGGCCGCAGCCGCCGGTTCCACAGCGACGACGAGACGACGATCGCCGGCACGAGCAGCAGCGCACAGGCGAGCATCCGCCAGTCGATCCAGGCGAGGACCACGAGCCCCCCGACGAACTGCACCACCGCGCGCCAGGGATTGAAGAGCATCGACATCACGAGCTCGCCCACTCCCCCGGCGTCGTCGCGGAGCAGGGCGCCCGCTCCGCCGGCGCGGAGGTCGTGGATCCTGTGGAGCGGGAGCCGGGAGGCATGCGCGAACACCTTCCGCCGCATCCGCTCCTGGACCCGCTTCATCGTCACCGTGACGAACCACCGCCCGGCGAGGGAACAGAGGCTCCCGACGAGGATCACCGCCAGCGCCGCCGCGACCAGCAGCAGGAGGCGCGCCCGCGGCGAGTCGGGCACCGGCACCGCGGACGGCATCCAGGACGGCAGGGCCGTGCCCAGGAGGACGTGATCGATGGCGAACTTGGTCGCCGCCGGAGGCACGAGCTTGAGGAGCGTCGCGGCGGTGCCGAGGCCGATCCCGACGACGACCGCCGCCGCGCTTCCCTTCAGGACCCGGAGCAATTCGAAGAACAGCTCCCACACCGACCGGTGCCGGGGGGTGGACACGCCCGGGGCCGTGGTCGGTTCACGACGTCTCCGGCGATAGCGTGCGAACGCCTCGCGGCTGCTTTTCGGCGCGGGCCCCCCGTCCGGGAGCGGCTGCACCGGACCGACGCCGGGAGACCTGCGGGGAGGGCCGTGCCACGATTTCATCCGCGCTTCCGTCCTCGGGCACGTCGCCGGCCGTGCTTCCGCCATCCAGACTCGTCGATCACGACTCGCCGCCGGGCCGATCCGGCGGCTGGGTGCCTGCCTCGTGCCCTCTCCACAGGCAGCGAATATCGACAACCGGGGTGCCCCTGACAAACCCCCACCCCCCGCGACGTAGAATCAGGGGTGACGGGTGGGGCGATGGAGGACCCGCGCCACCGCTGCGATCCCGACGCCCCACGGTCTTCAGAGGAACGCTCCCGATGGTGCTTTCTCCGGCGCCGGCGACGATTCCCTTCGAGAACCCCTGGGGCCTGGTCCTGGGCGCGGCGGCCCTGGGTGCCCTGCTCCTCCTCCTCTGGTCGCAATCGGGTTCCCGGCCGCTCTTCCTCTCCGGCCTGGCGGCCGCGGCGGTGGCCGTGGGGGCGCTCGCCGCCGACCGTCTCGTGGTCACCGACCGGGAGGCGGTGGTCGGGCTCTTCGATCGGCTGGCGATGGCGGCCGAGGCGGGGGACACCGCGACGATCCTCGACGCCTTCGATCCGGCGGTGGCTCCCCCGAGGGCCGAGGCGGAGCGGGCGCTCGGGGAGTTCCGCGCCGACGAGGTGCGGGTCACCAGGATCGACGTCGCCGTGGAAGGACGCGGACCGGGGAGACGGGCACGGGCCGACCTGCTCGTCCACGCCCGAGGCACGTTTCAAGGAGCCGCCGCCGGGCCGGGAAACCTGCTTGTCGATCTCGTCGTCGATCTCCGCGAGGCTTCCGGCCGCTGGCTGATCACGGACTTCGATCACCGCGACGGCCAGCGCATGAATCGGCGTTAGTCCCCGTTCGCCGCTTTCTTCCGCGGCGGGAGGTTCCGCGGTTCGGTCGCGGGGCGCAACTGCCACTTGGCATACGGCAGCGTGAACGGAGCGATGTCGGCCATGCCGCCGAGGAGCAGTCGGTCGGCCGAATCCACGTCGATCCGGATCGCCCCGAGCACGGCGTGACGACCGGAGAGCACGTTCCCTTCGACCGCGTCGGCCACGAGCCTCCTCCGCCCTCCGTCGTTGGCGACCGCCTCCACCTCCATGCCGACGGCAGCGTCACGCTTCGGGGGAGCCCAGTCGTCTTCGAGCACTTCCGGGTGGAGCCAGATGATCCGGGTCACATCCTCCCGCGGGATCTTCGTCGGCCTGCCACGGGGATCGGAGTCGATGGCGATCAGGAGCCAGCCGGCATCGAGCGACAGCACGCGTCCGCGCAGATAATCCCCCGCGGGCGAGCGCACGAGATGGGTCGGCGGCTGGCCGCGCTGCGCGCGCGGCAGCGTGACGAGACTACGGAACTTCTCCGGCGAAAGCGTCAACCGGCTGGCCGGGGACAGTTCCAGTGCCTGCAGGTCCTCCGAGGGAATCGTGACCGCGTCGCCGGCTGTCAGCCGCACCCGCAAGCCGTCGGTGTCGAGGGACTCCACCCGGCAGGGGATCGACTCGCCACTGACCAGCACCGCCACCGACTCCGCCTGCACGGGGTCCGCCCCGTCGGCGGGCTCCCTGCCGGCGAGGAACTGCTGCTGCACGGAGTGAATCTGCTCGAGCGAAAGCATGTCGACCTGGTCCGGCAACCTCCGCCGCCGGACACGCAACGTCCGCTCTCCGGCGCCGTCCGGTTCCTCGAATCGGAGGTCCACGTTCGTCCCCTCCGCCCCACGGAGCAGACACGTGACCATGTCGGGGGCCAGACCGGCGACGTCCACGAAGCGGCCGTCCGCCCGCGGCGCGACGGCGAGGAGCCGAACGGGCAGGGCGAGGCCCGACTCCGCGATGGCCCCCCCCTCCAGGGCCTCCATGAACCTCACGCGCCCGTCCGAGTAGTCGATCCTCGCGCCCACCATGCCGATGTGATCGAAGCCGGCCGCGTCGCTCCCCGAGGGCCGGTAGCGGATCGTCGCCTGGCGGGGACGGCCGTCGTTCGTCGCGGCCGGGGCGCTGGCGACGAGACTCGCCTCCGGCAGCCAGCCGATCGTCGCGCCATCCGCCGTCGCGACCGGCACGAGACACCCCGCGATATCGGCCGTCTCGTCGATGTAGCGCCCCCTCCGTGCCGGCAGCGGGTCCGCCGGGACGGGGGACTCGACCGACTCGATCACCAGGAGCGAGCCGAGCGGCATGGCCACCTCCCCTGTGAAGGCAGGGTGCGCGAACCACGCCCGCCCCCCCTCGACGCGGGCCAGCGCGCCGACGAGACGGGAGCCGAACCTGTCGGACACGCGCACGCTCCCCGGGGGAAGTCCACCGTGGGCGACCGCGTGGTCCTCGGCCCCGGCGAAAACGATCTCGCGTACGGAGTCGAGCGGGGCGGACCGGGCCGTGCCCCCCGGTTCCGACCGGACGACGACCTCCCCCGCCCCTGTCTCTTATACACATCTCCGAGCCCACGAGACCAGAGAGGATCT
>CAWUOA010000014.1:0-20915 GCA_963923225.1 uncultured Planctomycetaceae bacterium | reverse complement strand
GCGATCGTGGTCGCTCAGCCCATCGGTGCCGAGATGCTCGCCCGTATCAGGGGACAGGCTGAACAGCATGGTTTCGGCAATCAGGCCGCGCCCGCCGTGCCGGCTCCCCCGGTGCTCCCGCCGCTTCCCGCGCTTCCCGGCGTGCCCGCTCCCGCCGCCGCGCAGCGCAATCAGCGCTGGGTGTTCGTCAATCCCGCCGCCGGCCAGCAGAGCCAGTCGACGAGCGTCTTCTCGAACGACCAGGGGCAGGTGATCCTCCGCGAGACCAACGGCGAGCGGTCGATCACGGTCCTCGGGCCCGACGGCAAGCAGCAGTTCGCGGCGACCGGCGCCGCGGCCGCGCTCGACGAGGTGCCGGAGGAGTTCCGCGGCCGCGTCGAGCAGGCGATCGCCTCGGCGGGCCACTGGTGGCAGAAGTCGGCGCCGGACGCCGACGCCCCCGCGGCGGCGGAGCCCACGCCCCGCTGACGTGGCGGCGGAGCGAGCCGCTCGACGCATGACCCGGAGGCCGCGGCGCTCGAGCGAGACTCGGGGCCGCGGCCTTCGGCCGTTTCTCAGGCGATCGTGAGGGTGTTCGAGACCTTCGAGAGGAGGCTGCCGCCGGAGTCGCTCTTGGCGCGGAGCGTGAACTGGTAGCTCTTGCCCGGCACCAGGCCGGTGACCGTGGCGCTGGTCACCACCGGCAGGTCGCCGAAGCGGGTCCAGGTGGCGCTGCCCGGCTGGCGGTAGAAGAGGACGTAGCCGGTGAGCGGCCGGTAGGTCTTGTCGATGCTGTCCCAGGGCTGGACGGCGTGCTCCCAGGTGACCAGTGCGGTGCCCGGGCCGGCCGCCGCGGCGACGACCGAGGCAGGGGCGACCGGCGCCATCAGGTACTTGCCGCCGCTGGAGAGCGGGCTGACGCCGGCCGCGTTCCTCGACGCCACCTTGAAGGCCCAGCCCTGCGTGATGTCGGGGATCGACTTGCCGCCGACGATCGTCACCGGGACGTCGAACGTCGTCGCCGTGCCGGGAATGTTGTCGGCGACCTTGACCCACTGCTGCGTGCCGACCTGCAACGCGAAGATGCTCGACACGGTCAGTGCGCTGCCGTTGCTGACCGCTGCGGTCCAGCTGACGGTGACGCGCGTGGCGGCGGCCCAGAAGCTCGAGACGCCGGTCGGGGCGTCGGGCTTGGAGTAGACCGAGCCGCTCACCGGGATGGCGAACGTCCCGGCCGGGGCGCTCGAGGGGATCGTGATCGACCCGGTGACCGCGCGGACGAGCGCGGTGTCGAGCGACACCACCAGCTGTGCCGATCCCCCCGCGGGGATGCTCGCCGGCAGGGCCGTCACGACCTTGACCCCGGCGGGGAGGGTGGGCGACTGAAGAGCCAGCGCCACGTCGCCCGGATTGGAGACGGTGAACGTGGTCGTGGCGGAGACCGCTCCCTTCACGGCGCTCCCGAGGGGGATCGCCGCCGCCTGGCCGCTCGCGATCGCCGCGCCGGCCGTGGTCACGCCGATCGCCGGCACGCCGACGGAGACGGTGAACTGATCGGTCACGGTGGCGCCCGAGAGATCGGTGCCGGTGACGGTGATCGTCGTCGTGCCGTGCGTCGCGCCGGCGGCGAGGACGAGCCGGCCGGCCGCGTCGACTTTGACCGTGGCGATCGCGGGGTCGGCGCTCGAGGCGGCCACGCCGAAGGCGGTCTGGGGCGCGGCCACCACCGACGCCGAGCGGACCATGAGGAGGCGGTTCGGGAGGTTGTCCCAGCTGATCCCGCTCACGTCGCTCACCGGCAGCGTCTCGAGAGGACTGCCTGCGTTGACGCGAGTGAGCTTCGCGTAGTCGGCGAGGACCTGGAGGCCGTCGCCGACCACTTTCCCGAAAGCGGCGTATTGGTTGCCCGGGGCGTCGAACATCGAGTTCGCCGTGACGTTGAAGAAGAAGCCGCTCGTGGCGGAGTCGACGTCGCTGGTGCGGGCGTAGGCGATCGTGCCGGCGGCGTTGGGGCGGTCGGCCGCCCACTCGAGCTTGATCGGGGAGCCGGTGGCGACGTAGCCGAACTTTCCGGCGATGTTCGTGTAGCCGCCCCCCTGGAGAAACCTGGCCGGGCCGGCGTCGCCGGCGAAGTCGGTCGCCCGGTGGATGAAAGTCGAGTCGTAGCTCGTGGCGCTCACGTAGGAGAGGAAGTTCGCGGTCGACACCGGCGCCGCGGAGCGCACCAGGGCGTTGTTGGCCCCGCGGATCTCCTTGTCGTAGAGCTCGATGAACAGCGGCCGGACCGTGGCGTCGTCCCCGGCCTGCATCGCGAACTTCACCACCGTCCCCTGCGGATTCACGCCGCTGACGGAGAACTCCGCCGCGGTGTCGATCGGGGCCGGCGCGGCGGACGGGGCGAGGATCAGGTCGGGGAGCGCCCCCGACACCGCGATCGCCATCATCGCCCGCGGTTCGAGCCGCTCTCCACCCAGGACCGAGCGCCGCGTCGAGGAACGGCGATCGGAGCGACGGGCGGGGCGAGGGGGGACCATGGCGGGGATCCGACCGGAGGAGGCGGCGACCTTGGCGACCCCTTCAGAATACGGCTCGGTACGCAGCCGCCAACCAATTGTTCGCCCCCAGCCCCCCACCGGGGCCTGCTCCAGAGTGGGATGACGCCGGTCGGGAGGGGACGGATGGCACGATTTCGCGCCACGCGCCGCCCGGGGGCCGGAGTCCGCGTGGCTGGGCCGGGACGGCGGCGGGTTAGGATGGACATCTCCCTGGCGCGGGCCGCCGGGAATCTCGGGGGGGTGACGCGATGGGGGACGGGTGGTCGATGGGGTGCGCACGGAGCCGACTCCGCGTTCTTCTTCTCCTGCTCTCTGCGCTCTCCCTCCTCTCGAGGGGCCTCGCCGCGGCCCCCCCGGAGCCGGTCCGCAACGTCGTGCTCGTCGTCTCCGACGACCAGCACTGGCGCGACTACGGCTTCATGGGGCACCCTGTGCTGCGGACGCCCCACCTCGACCGCCTCGCGCGGGAGAGCCTCCTCTTTCGGCGCGGATACGTCCCTTCGAGCCTCTGCTGCCCGAGCCTGGCCACGCTCATCACCGGCCGCTTTCCGCACGAGCACCGCATCGTCGGCAACGACCCTCCCGGCACCGACCGGCTCCCGCGCGGATCGGCCGAGTGGAGGGCGAACTTCCAGGCGGGCCGCGAGGCGATGAACCGCCACCTCGCCGAATGGCCCACGCTCCCGACCCTCCTCGCCCCCGCGGGCTTCCGCTCGCTCCAGACGGGGAAGTGGTGGCAGGGAGACTTCACCCGTGGCGGCTTCACCGACGGGATGACGCGCGGCGAGCGCCACGGCGACGACGGCCTCCGCATCGGCCGCGAGACGATGGAGCCGATCCGCACCTTCGTGGGCGACCGGGCCGCACGCGGCGAGCCGTTCCTCGTCTGGTACGCCCCGATGCTCCCCCACGATCCGCACGATCCGCCGGAGGCACTCGTCGCGCGGTACTCGAAGGCGGTGCCGAGCGTCCACGTGGCCCGCTACCTCGGCAACGTCGAACGCTTCGATGCGAGCGTCGGCGAACTGCTCCGGATCCTCGACGAGACCGGCCTCGCCGAGAGCACGCTGGTGGTGTTCGTCACCGACAACGGCTGGATCCAGGATCCGGCCGGCCCCCGCTACGCCGCCAAGTCGAAGCGTTCGCCCTACGACGGCGGGCTGCGGACGCCGATCATGCTCCGCCTCCCCGGCAGGATCGAACCCGGGGTGTGCGACACGCCGGTGTCGAGCGTCGACATCGTTCCCACGGTCCTCGCCGCCTGCGGCGTGGAGGCGCCGATGGGACTGCCGGGGGTCGATCTCCTCGACGCCGCCGCCGTGGCGGCCCGGCCGGCGGTGTTCGGCGAGTGCCACACCCACACCCTCGTCGATCTCGACGACCCCGCGCGCGGCCTGCTTTGGCGCTGGGCCGTCGCCGGCCGCTTCAAGCTCGTGGTCCCCGAGCGGCTCGCGGCCGACGACCCCCGCCTCGCCGTCGAGGGGGGGGCGCTCGACGCCGACTCGCGCGCCTGGCTCGCCTCCGGGACCCCGCGCCTGTTTGACCTCGAGGCCGACCCGGACGAAAACGAGTCGGTCGCCGCGGACCATCCCGACGTCGTGGCACGCCTCGCGCGCGCCATCGACGCCTGGTGGACGCCGTGAACGCGCCCGGTGCCGCATCCTTCTTCGTGTCGTTCGTGTCCGATCCACGCCACTCCACCGACGGTATTCCAGCCATGCCCGCGATCCGCACCGCCCCGCTCGCGCTCGCCGCCCTGGCGATCGTCCTCGCTCCCGCCCGTGCCGACGACTGGCCCAATTGGCGCGGGCCCGGCCTCGACGGCGTCGCCTCCGGCACCGGCTACCCCGTCGAGTGGGCCGAAGGCAAGAACGTCGCCTGGCGGGTGTCGCTGCCCGGATTGGGGGCGAGCACGCCCGCGGTGTCCGGCGACCGGATCGTGCTCACCATGACGATCGACGGCCACGACGCCGCGGTCTGCTACGACCGCGCGGGGAAGGAGTCGTGGCGGCGGTCGCTCGGCACCGGGACGCCGGGCAAGCACGTGAAGGCGACCGGAGCCAATTCCTCGCCGGTGACCGACGGCACGCATGCCTGGGTCTACTTCAAGAGCGGGGAGCTCGCCGCGCTCGACCTGGCCGACGGCCGCGTCGTGTGGAAGGAGAACCTGCAGGAACGCTTCGGGGAGGACACGCTGTGGTGGGATCTCGGCACGAGCCCGGTGCTCACGCGCGATGCCGTGGTGGTGGCGGTGATGCAGTCGGGGCCGAGCTATCTGGCGGCTTTCGCCCGCGACGACGGCCGCCTCCTCTGGAAGCAGGAACGTGACCTGGGGGCGCCGGAGGAGGCGGCGCAAAGCTACTCCACGCCGGTGGTCGTCGCCGGGGAGGCGAGGCTGGGGGAGCCCGAGGAGATGATCGTCGTCCTCGGCGCCGACCACGTCACCGCCCACGACGCCGCCGACGGCCGGGAGCTGTGGCGCGTGGGGGGGCTCAATCCGGCCGGCGAGAAGTACTTCCGCTCCATCGCCTCGCCGGTGGTCTCCGGGGATCTGGTCATCGCCCCCTACGCCCGCGGCTCGACGCTCACGGCGGTGCGGCGCGGCGGCAAGGGGGACGTGACCGGGACCCACGTCGCCTGGACGCGCGGCGACATCGGCGCCGACGTCCCCACGCCGGCGGCGCGCGAGGGGCGGATCGTCGTCTGCACCGACCAGGGGCGCGTCGCCTGCCTCGACGCCGAGAGCGGGAAGACGCTCTGGCAGGAGGAGCTGCCGCGGAACCGCAACGCCTACAGCGCGTCGCCCATCGTCGTCGACGGCCGCATCCTCCTCACGCGCGAGGATGGCCAGAGCGCGACCATCGCCTGGCCCGACGCCCGGAAGCCCGCCGCGGGGGTCGTCGGCACCGGCAACGTCGGCGAGATGACCGTCGCCACGCCGGTGTGCGTCGATGGGCGCGTCTACCTGCGGACCCACGACAGCTTGTGGTGTCTCGCGGCTCCGTGACCGGCTTGCGACGAGAAGTCACGGAGGGGAGAGCATGGCCGGTCGATCGGCGTACCTGGCGTCCAGAGCGCGTCGGAACGACGCGTACGCCACGCGCAGCGACGGAATCGTCCAATGCCATCTAAATCTTCTCCGAGGCTGAATAATATGCGAGTATTGTCCCGGTCGACTGTCGACCGTCTGTTGATGGTCGAAGTCGTGTTCAGCCGGCATGTCCGCCGCTGACCGATTCCTCAGCAGGTCCCCATGATGGCGCTCGCGGTCCCGCCCTCCCATCCCGAGGTCTCCTGGTTCCAGGCCACCGTCCGCCCCGAGTCTCCGGAGCGGGTTTTCGAGGTCGGCCTCAAGAGCACCGGAATCCGTGTGGCGCGGACCGTCGGCAGCGAGGTGCAGAGCACCTGGGTCCATCGCGGCAAGGAATCGACACTGCGGATTCCCTCCGGCGGGATCAGCGTTTTCCCTGCCGACCACGATTTCCACCTCTTCCGCACGACCGGGGCGGGGCCGTGGGAGAGCCAGCTTCTCTGGATTCCGGACGAGCAAGTCGCCCGGATCGCCCAGGAGGAGGGGGTCGGCTCCGTCGCCGAGTTCACTCCGCGCCGGGGTTTCGTCGATCCGTCGTTCGAACGGCTCTTCGCCAACGCCACCGGCAGGGAACAGGACACGGAGGGCATCGGCCGTGAGCTCGCTGCCCGGGCCCTCGTCATCCAACTGGCCCGCATCATCCACGGCGTCGTGCCGGAGTGGCATTCGGATCCGGGCGCGTTCGCGGAATCGACCGTCCGCGACCTGGCGGCCTACGTCGACGAGCATCTCCACCGCCGGGTGCGGCTCACCGACATGGCGGCCCTCACCGGGCTCTCCCCCGGGCACTTCGCCAAGAAGCTGCAGCGATCGATCGGTCTCACGGCGCCGGCGTTCGTCAATCACCGGCGCGTGCGGCGCGCCATGGACCTCCTCCGCGACGACGGACTGGCGCTCGGCCGCATCGCCGACGACCTCGGCTTCTCCTCCCAGAGCCATTTCAACCGGGTCTTCGCCAAGCTCACCGGCCTGACCCCGCTGAAGGCGCGGAAGATGCTCGCCGGCTGACCCCTGCCGCCGGCGCTCAGTGCCGCGGCACGAGGACCCGGTCGGCGAAGTCGGCGAAGCGGACCCAGTCGACTTCGAGAATGTCGTGCTTCCCGGCGCGGACGTGGTAGCCGATCGTGCGCCCCACCGGCGCGTCGACGGCGGGGAAGGCGTCGGTGCCCAGACCCTCGCGGCCGAACAGCCGCCATGCGGGCTCCGCGGCCAGGCACCCGAGGAACTCCCCGCGCGGATCGGCCCACAGGTCCTCCGCGGCGCTGGCCACGTAGAGCGGCCGCGGCGCGGTCATCGCGAGGACGACGTGCTGGTCGATCGGCATCTCCGTCTCGCGGCCGGCCCAGCCGGCGAAACTCGGGCAGAACCAGTGCGGAAACGACGTCGTGATCCGCCGCACCGTCTCGCCGAAGTTCCGCCGCTCGAGCGCCGCCCCGCCGCATCCCGATTCGTTGGCGACGACCATCGCGAAGCGCTCGTCACCGGCGCCGGCCCACAGCGCCGTCTTCCCCAGCCGCGAGTGCCCCACCACGATGACCCGCGTGGGGTCGATCTCGGGGAGCGTCACGAGCCAGTCGAGGATCCGCGACAACTGCCAGGCCCAGGTGGAGATGGCCCCCGGCTCGTCCGGGGCCACGCGGGCGTCGTCGCCGGTGAAGCCCAGGCTGGTCAGCGCGCTCGAGGCCCTGCCGTCGGCCCGGTCGGGAAAGGTGTCGCCGTAATACGCCGTCGCCGTGGCGAAGCCGCGGCCGGTGAGCGTCGCCACCGGCCAGCGGTGGGCGAGCGTGCCGCGCGACTCGGGCGACGCCCGGTTGTCGGTGACGCCGGTGTCCTTGCCGTTGGGGACCCAGCCCTGCGGGATCCGCACCGCCGGATCGGCCGTCTCGGCGTGGTTGCCGCCGAAGTTCAGGTGGAGGAAGGTGGGGAGCCGCTCCGTGACGTCGGCGTTCTTCGGCGCGGGAGGCAGATAGAGCAGCACCTCCGTGGCCGGCGCGTCGGGCCCGTGGCCGAGACGGAGCCTGGCCTGGACGCGCCGCGTGCCCCCCGGCCCTTCACCCCTCTCGATCCGCTCCGCCGTCACCGGCACCGCGGGGAGGACACGGCCGTATTCCTGTTCTGCCAGGAGCTTCATCCATCGTGGCCGGGCCAGGGTCCGCCAGGCGTCGACGGAGTCGATCGCCGCGCCGTCGGAGCCGGCCAGGAGCGCGGGAAGTTCGTACCGGCGGACCTTCGACTCGTCGTAGTTGAACTCTTCCTGCGGGGCCTGGGCCGGGGCGGGGATCGTCATGGCGGCGAGGATGGGAAGGAGGGCGACGCGGAGCGTGGTGCGCATGGGAAGGTTCCGGGGGCGATCCGACGGCGCCGCGACGGGCGAGCGCCATGATCCCCGATGAGCCTACCGGATCGGCTTTCCGACCGCGCCGCCCCTCCGGGCGTTCGAATCCCGCTCAGGCGGCCGGCTCGGCGGTCCGCGCCGCCGCAGCTTTCGCCCGCTCCCCGCGCCAGCGCCGCAGTCCCGCTGCCCCCGACACGAGCGCCCCCCCCATCGCCTCGCCGGCGCCGCGGCGACGACGCTGTTCGAGCAGTGACAGGGCTCCGGCCGCGGCCGCCAGGGCACCGGTCGCCGCCGACGGATCGATCTCGGGAATCGCCGACGGCGCCGCCTCCGTCTGGCCGGCGCCGATCGGGGCTCCGTCGTCGCGGTAGGCCCAGGCGTCGATCACGGCCGACATCCCCGTCTTGTCGCCGACGGTGCGCGACACCGACACGAGGTGGATCCAGCCGTAGTTGACCGTCGGAGTCGCCAGGTCGGAGTTGACGAACTTGAAGAGGAGGTACTTGCCGTAGGGATCGGTCTGGCTGGTGAAGCCCCCGGGACCGACGCCCTTCCACGTGTTGACGTAATCGTACGGAGGCACGGTCTGCGTGTAACGCCTGTAGGCGCTCGACACGATGATGCCCGCGGCGAGCGACGCCGTGCGTTTGCCGCCGTTGTCGTTCCAGTTGGGCGTCGACGCGGTGGCGACGGGCACCCCGCCGGAGAGCATCGGCGCGATGCGAAAAGCGACGTTGTTTCCCAGCGAGGTCGTGGGGAAGTTCACGCTGCGCGTGGATGCCTGGCCGCCGAAGGAGACGCCGCTGGTCGCGGTGCCGAGCACCTTGATGAACGCCTGGTTGGAGTTGCTCGAGGCCTGGATACTGATTTTGCCTGCCGATCCGGGGAGCGTCGCCGACCAACTCGGCAAATCCCCGGCACCGAAGCCGACCGACTGGGGGCTGAAGGTGGTGGTGTGGAATTGCGAGATCGGTTCCGCGACCGCTTCGCCCGTCGGGGCGATCGCCGCGGCACCTGCGGCGAGAGAAAGGATCGAAGACAGCGTCCTGCCGTCGGAACGAGGCATCCGTGCGACGCGGGCGTCGCGGACCATGAACTGGTTCCCCCCTGTGTCTCGAGGCGGAAAAGCGGTCGATCCCGCTCGTCCGGGCCCAGGACCTGCGGCCCCCCGTGCTCACACCCCCTGGCCGGTGGTCCTGAAAGCAGGGGGTAGATTCCTTTCCATTCTGTCAGGATTGGAATGGCCCGCAAGGAGGGGCGATGGAAGTCGGGGCTTCGGCCGAAACCGGCCCGGCAAACCTTGCCGGAGGGGCGTGTTTTGATGCTGCACGGGGTCCGATCGTGCCGACGAAAGCGATCGTGGGGGCCATGACGGCCCCCGGTATCAGGGAGGGGGCGATGGATCGTCCGTGGCGGGTCTCGGGACACGCATGGGTGCTGCTGTTGGCGATGGCCGCCGTCGTGGGGGGCCCGCTCGGCCGTGCCTTCGGGCAGGGGGGGAACTTCGACGGCTTCGGCTACCTCGCCGAGGAGCCGGTCGCCGCCGCCTCGCGCCCGGCGAAAGCGCCGCGAGACACCTCCGGCCCGCCGGAGTGGGGGCCCGTCGAGACCGACAAAAAATCGCTGGCCAACGCCGCGCCGGTGCTGCTCCCGTTCTTCAACAACGGCCCCGTCTACGGCCTCCCCGGCACGGTGGTCGACGGCGGCTTCTGGAACAACACCCAGCTCACCGGCGACTGGGGCGGGCGGCGGACGGAGCTGGCCCGCAACGGCTGGTTCTTCGACGTCTACACCACCAGCGCCTACCAGGACCTGATGTCGGGCGGGCTCGACCCCGGCGATTGGTTCGTCCAGAACACGCAGATGTCGATCAACGTCGATACCGGGCGGGCCGGCTGGTGGGACGGTGGCCTCGTCCACTTCACCACGCAGGCCCGCTACGGTGGCGACCCGGAGCAGACCTTCAACTCGGGCGCGAGTGTCCCCGTCTACACGGGGCTGGTGCTCCCCGATCCGCTCGCTTACTCGACGATGCTCCCCTCGGAGTACTTCCTCGTCCAGGCCCTGAGCGAGAAGACGAGTTTCATCGTCGGCAAGATCAGCGACATTTTCATTCCCGACCAGACGCTCTTCGGGAACAGCTACAAGTTCTATTTCGCGAACTTCGCGCTCAACAAGAATCCGATCACGACCAACTTCTACAACCCGACTGCCTGGTCCGTCCTCGGCGTGTACGCCGTCAGCCCGCAGCTGGCGTTCGCCGGCGGCGTCCTCGATCCCAATAGCCGGGCGCAGAACCTCGCCACCAACGCCTTCGACCGGGTGAACCTCTACTTCACCGCCGTGGCCTCGTACGACATCGGCGGCCTGCCGGGGCAGTTCTCCCCGGCCTTCAACTGGTCGAACCAGTACCAGCTCGACCTCACCAACCCCTACGGCGCCCTGGCCCCCTCGCAGATTCCGCAGGCGGTGGGCTACCTCCTCGGAAGTCCGGACTCGGCCGGCCTCCCGATCAACAACGCCACCAGCAGCTGCTTCCTCATCGCCAACGCCTCGCAGTACCTCTACGTCGCCGACGCGCCGAGCCTCGTGAAGAAGAAGCTGCAGAGCGGGCAGCCGCTGCGGGGCGTGGGCGTGTTCGGCCGCGGCGGCTGGGCGCCGCAGGCCACCAACACCATCACCGGCGACGGCAGCGTGGCCCTCTTCGCCCGCGGCCTGGCCGAGTCGCGGCAGTACGACAGCGTCGGCGTCGGCTGGTACATCAACGGCATCAGCCCCGATCTCGTCCGCCAGGTGCGCACCTACACCGGCGGCCTGCTCAACGTGAAGAACGAGCAGGGGATGGAGGTGTTCTACGACTACGCCCTCACGCCGGCGATCCGCATCATCCCCAGCTACCAGCACGTGTGGAATCCGCTCTCGGCCGTCGCCGCGGGGCATGACTCGGCCGACATTTGGATGATGCGAGGCACGATCGTGTTCTGATTTCGGCGCCCGCGGGGCGACCGAGGTGCCCCGCTCTCGCCGGCCGGTCGTCGTCCCGACACCCGTGGTCGATCGAGTGGCCGACGTGGCGGGGCCGGCTGTTCGAGCGCGAAGAGTTCCCCGCCGGAGGCGTCCTCGCCATGAGTCCGTCCGACTGGTTCGCCGTGGTCATCAAAGCCGCGCCGGTGGCGAGCATCGCCGTCGCCGGCTACGCCCTGTGGCGGCAGCTCGCCATGGTCCGCCTGCAGTTGGTGATCCAGCACTTCTCGGAGTTCGCCAGGCGGCGCGACGAGGTCCTCGAACGACTCCCCGAATGGGTCCACGATCCGCTCAGGTCATCTGCCGAAGGCGGCGACGCCGAGCGGGTGATGCCGGCGATGCGGACGTTCTTCGCGATCTGCTTCGAGGAATGGTGTCTCCACGAGCGCGGCACGTGCGACGAGGCGATGTGGGAGCTGTGGCGGGGCGGGATGCGGAACGTCCTCGACAAGCCCGCCTTCCGCGAGGCCTGGGAGCGCATCACCGCCGACACCGACTACGGAGCCACCTTCGCCGCCTTCGTCGCCGCGGAGACGAAGGCGGCGCTGGCCCGCTCACGCTGAAGAGCCGCACGGCGCGCTCAGTCGTCGCGGTGGGCCTTGACGTACTCGAGTGTCGACTTCGAGGCGAGGCTCATGAGGCCACCGCCGTCGCCCCGGTCCTCGATGCCGAAGCATTCGACCAGGCCGTAGATCCCGCCGTCGCGGGCCAGCCGCGAAGGACCGTGCGGCAGCGTCGGCGCCCCGGCGGGAACGTCGTCCCATCCGGTGGTGTCGGGCATGGAGTTCATGATCGTCGGGTGACGTGTCGTGAACGACGGCGTGTGGCTGAACTCCACCGGCGGTGCGATCCGCGTGAAGATCCCGGCCGGCGAGGGCTGATCGATGCCGTACTTCACCAGATCCGCCATCCGCACCGGCTCGAAGTTCTCCGGCGCCGCGTCGTCCACGAGCGTCGGCGCGAGCGTCGAGCAGCGCGACAGCGAGGCCGCCACGTGGTACGAGCCGCCACGTTGCTCGCGCTCCGCCAGGGCCGCCACCACGCCGATCGCGACGAGGTATCCGGTCAGGTAGTCGTTGATCAGCGCGGGCACCACCGTCGGTGCATCCATGCCGACGGAGTGGGCATGCATCGTGCCGCTGACGGCCTGCGCCACCTGCTCGAAGCCGGAACGCGTCCCCCAGGGGGTGGAAAGCGGGAAGCAGGAGAGGGAGGCGTGGACGAGGTTGGGGTTGATCGCCCTGAGGCCCGCGTCGTCGAGTCCCATGGCCGCGAGCACGCCCGGCCGTTGGCCGTCGACGAGCACGTCGGCCGTGGCGAGGAGCTCATGGAAGCGGGCCTTTCCGCGGCGTCCCTTGATGTCGAGAAGGATGTTTTTCTTCCCCCAGGAACCGTCCATCCACACCGGCAGCACCCAGTCGCCGATCGGCGGCTGCACCTTGATCACGTCGGCGCCCTGCTCGGCCAGCTGCCGGGCGCAGTTCGGTCCGGCCACCATGTGCGTCAGTTCCACGACGCGCACCCCTTCGAGGGGCCGGTGTTTGGCAGGCCCGAGGAGACGCTTCTTCGCGTCGCCGGAGCCCTCGAAGTCGATCATCGGGCTCTTGGCGGTCGCCGCGCCGATCGGATGGGCGAGCCATTCCTCCGGCGTGCGCAGGATTCCGAGGGGCAGGTTGAGCCGCACCGCGTCCGCCTCGATGTCGGTCGAGGTCTTCTTTTCGACCGCCGCCTGGATGCCCTTGGTGGAGTTGGTGCAATCGAAGTACGAGAGGAGCCGGTCTCGGAGATGCGGATGCATGCCGATCATCGTCACGAAGCGGCCGTCCTTCGCACGGAACGTGCCGTTGTCGGGGTTCACACCCCAGGTATCCATGATCGTGCTGTAGCCGTTCAGGAAGTGGAGTTGCAGGCCGTTGAGGAGCAGGCCGCAACGCCGCCTGTCGAGCGTCAGTGACTGTGCCGGCAGACCGCGGACCGTGCCGAGGTGCTCCACCACCGATCCGAAGGCCGCCATCACGCCCGCGGCGTAGTCGTGGGCCCGCACCCGGCTCTTCACGTAGGCGGTGCCGGGCTCGACGGTGACCTTCGTCGGATCGAGGCGGAAGGGCAGGGAGGAGGCGATCGCCTCGTAGACGCGCGACTGGAGCGGGTTGACGATCATGGGTCGGCCGGAGGAGGAGAGGGTGGTAAAAGGTCCGCGGGAGTGAGGAATCGTACTCTCCCGCGGCGTCCGCCACGAGGCCCTGCGCCGTGTGGTACGCTCCCTGGCGACGCGTCGGAGGGGGAACTGTTCGCGTCGCCCCTCCCGTGTGCTCGGGCGGCGTCCGAAAACGCCGCGATCGCCAGTCCTGCGAGGTGTCCCATGCGGTCGGTGTGCCGTCGGTTCTCCCTGTGCGTCCTGCTCCTGGCGGCGGTCGTCGTCGCCCCGTCCGCCCGCGCCGTCGAGCCCGACGGCAAGGGGGCCAAGCCCGCCCGGCTGCTGGTCGTCACCGTCACCAACGGCTTCCGCCATTCCTCGATCGAGAGCGCCGAAGGGGTCCTCGAGACGCTCGGCCGCGAGAGCGGGCAGTTCCACCTCGACTTCCTCCGCATGCCCGCCGGGAAGCCGAACCGGCCGGCCGAGCCGAAGCGCGCCGACGGCACCTCCGACGCCGACTGGAAGAAGCAGCAGGCGGCGTACGAGGCGGAGCTCGCCAAGTTCACCACCGCCGACGCCGCCTGGCACAAGACCGTCTCCGACCTCTTCGCCAAGGCCTTCGCGCGGCAGTCGCTCGACCAGTTCGACGGCGTCGTCTTCCTGAGCACCACCGGCGTCCTGCCGATCCCCGATCTGGCCGACTTCCTCTCCTGGGTCCGCTCCGGGAAGACCTTCATCGGCTTCCACGCCGCCGCCGACACCTTCAACGCCTCCGACGCCTACCGCGATCTCGTCGGCGGCATCTTCGCCGGCCATCCCTGGAACGCCGGCGACGAGCATGCCTTCGTCGTCGACGACCCAGGCCATCCGATCACCAAGAGCCTGCCGGAGTCGTTCCGCTGGAAGGACGAGATCTACCAGTACGACACGCGCTTCGTTCCCGACGACGTGCGCGTGCTCGTGAGCCTCGACATGCCCCACTCCACACCGAAGGAGCCGTGGCACGTGCCGGTGAGCTGGATCCGTGATTTCGGCCACGGCCGCGTCTTCTACACGAACTTCGGCCACAACGAGTCGACCTGGAAGGACGGCCGTTTCCGCGACCACGATCTGGCCGGCATCCTCTGGGCCCTGGGCCGGATCAACGCCCCCGTGACCCCGAACCCCGACCAGCAGGCCCGCCGCTATCTCCATGGCGTCCTCTCCGCGGCCGCCGCGGCCAGCGCCGGCGGGGACGCCGCCAAGGCCACCGCCGAGGCCGAGCGGCTCTGTGCCAAGGCCGATGCGAAGATCGCCGCCGAGCCCGGCTTCGCCCGCGGTTTGCGCCCGCTGCTCCTCGAGGCCCGCGCCGCCGACGGTCCCGCCCGGGCCGCGATCTACCAGAAGGTGCTCGCGGCGCTCGGGCAGTGACGAGGGAGAAGGGGTGATCCGACGCGGCCGGCAGCCCGGCCGCGTCGCGGAGCGTGGTGCGAGGCACCGGAGGGGAGCGATGCGCTTCGGCCTGACGGGGTTCCTGGCGGCGCTTGTGGCCGCGCTGCTCTCGGGCGCGGCTGTCGCCGCCGAGGGGGGCGGCGCCGCTGCGGCGGGGCGGCCCAACGTGCTGCTGGTGATGTGCGACGACTTGTGCTGCGCGCTTGGCTGCTACGGCGACGGCACGGCGCTGACGCCGAACATCGACCGGCTCGCGGCCCGCGGCGTCCGCTTCGAGCGCGCCTACTGCCAGTATCCGCTGTGCAATCCGAGTCGCGCGAGCATGCTCACCGGAAGACGGCCGTCGCGGACGCGCGTCGTCGACAACCGTCTCCACTTCCGCGACGTCGACGCGGGGGCCGTGTCGCTTCCCGAGGCGTTCCGCCGGGATGGCTTCCGCGTCGAGCGGATCGGCAAGCTCTACCACTACGGCGTGCCGGGGCAGATCGGCACCGACGGCCTCGACGACCCGGCCAGCTGGGACGCCGTCTTCAATCCACGGGGCCGCGACAAGACCGACGAGGCCGACGTCTTCACCCTCGAGCCGGGGAAGTACGGCGGCACGGTGAGCTGGCTCGCGGCCGAAGGCGGCGACGAGGAGCAGACCGACGGCCTCGGCGCCGCGCGGGCCTGCGAGCGCCTCGAGGCCTTCGCCCGCGAAGGCACCCCCTTCTTCCTCGCCGTCGGCTTCTTCCGTCCGCACACCCCGTACGTCGCCCCCCGTGCCTGGTTCGACCGCCATCCCGTCGGGGCCGTCGCGCTGCCGGCGGTGCCCGACGGGCACGACGCGGCCATCCCCCCCGGCGCGGTCGCCAGCCGCAAGCCGGAGCAGGAGCGGCTGCGGGGTGATCTCGGCCGCGAGGCGATCCGGGCCTATCGGGCGGCGGTGTCGTTCGTCGACGCGCAGGTGGGGAAGGTCCTCGACGCGCTCGACCGCACCGGCCTCGCCGACGACACGATCGTCGTTTTCGCGAGCGACCACGGCTACCACCTCGGCGAGCACGATCTGTGGCAGAAGATGAGCCTTTTCGAGCAGAGCGCCCGGGTGCCGCTGGTGGTGGCTCTGCCGCCGCGATTCGCCGGCGCCGCCGCCGGAGGCACGGTCTGTGCGCGGACGGTGGAACTCGTCGACGTCATGCCCACCCTCTGCGACCTGGCCGGCGTTCCCCTGCCGGAGGGCACCTGCGACGGCCGCAGCCTCGCCCCCGTGCTCCTCCCGCGGGAGGGCGAGCCGCTCGAGGATCGTCCCGCCATCACCGAGGTCCGCCACGGGGCGAAGCTCCGCGGAGCGAGCGTCCGCACCGCCCGCTACCGCTACACCGAATGGAACGGCGGCGCCGCCGGCCGGCAGCTCTACGACCACGACGCCGACCCGGCGGAGCTCTCGAACCTCGCCGAACGGCCGGAGCACGCCGCCACCGTGGCGGAGCTCGCCGGTCACCTCGCGGGGAAGGTCGGTGGCGACGCGGCGCCCGCCGCCGAACGCCCGGCCTCGCGCGCACGAAACGCGAAGCCGAACGTGATGGTGATCCTCGCCGACGATCTCGGCTTCTCCGACATCGGCGCCTACGGCGGCGAGATCGACACGCCGAATCTCGACCGGCTCGCGCGGGGCGGCCTCCGCTTCACGCAGGCCACGAATACCGCCCGCTGCTGGCCGAGCCGGGCGGCGCTGCTCACCGGCTTCTACCCGCAGTCGATCCGCCGCGACGCCCTCCCCGCCGGCGACGGCCGCGACGCGCTCGCCGGCGGAGGGCAGGGGAAGCGGCCTGAGTGGGCCCGCCTCCTCCCCGAGCTCCTGGCGCCTGCCGGCTACCGCTCCTACCACTCCGGCAAGTGGCACGTCGACGGCCAGCCGCTCGAACAGGGCTTCCATCGGTCGCTCGACGTCAACGGCACCGGCCAGAGCAACTTCTTCGACCCCTCCGGCGTGACGGTCGAAGGAAAGCCCCTCCCCGAGTCCCCCGGCTACTACGCGACCGGCGCCATCGGCGACCACGCCGTCGCCTGTCTCCGCGACCACGTCGTCAACTGCCCCGAGAAGCCCTTCTTCCACTACGTCGCCTTCACCGCCCCCCATTTCCCCCTCCAGGCGCCGGAAGCGCTCGTCGCGAAGTACCGCGACCGCTACCTGGCCGGCTGGGAGTCGATCCGTGCCTCGCGGCACGACCGGCAGCTCCGCGAGCGGATCGTCACCGGGCGGCTCTCGCCGGTGGAGCGCGACGTCGGGCCCCCCTATCCCTTCCCGGAGGCGCTCGCCGTCCTCGGGCCGGGCGAGGTCGATCGGCCCCTTCCCTGGGACTCGCTCACCGACGAGCAGCGCCGCTTCCAGGCGACGAAGATGGCGATCCACGCCGCGATGATCGAGGCGATGGACCGGGAGATCGGCCGGATCGTCGGGCAGCTCGAGGCGTCGAAGCGGCTCGACGACACGCTCCTCCTCTTCGCCAGCGACAACGGCGCCTCGGCCGAGATCATGGTCCGTGGCGAGGGGCACGATCCCGAGGCGCCCCCCGGATCGCGGAAGAGCTTCCTGTGCCTCGGCCCCGGATGGTCGAGCGCCGCGAACACCCCCTTCCGTCGCCACAAGACCTGGGTCCACGAAGGGGGGATCGCCACGCCGTGGATCGTCCACTGGCCCGCCGGGCTGCCGGAGGGGGCCGCCGGCGCGCTGCGGCATCAGCCGGTCCACCTGATCGACGTGGCGCCGACGGTGCTCGAGCTGGCGGGCACGGCGCAGCCCGCGCTTCTCGCCGACGGCACGCCGGTGCCGCCGATGCAGGGCAGGAGCCTCGCGCGCGTCCTCGCCGACGCCGCCGCGCCGGCGCCTCACGAGGCCCTCTGGTGGTGCCACGAAGGGCACCGGGCCGTGCGCGTGGGGGACAAGAAGCTCGTGGCGGCGAAGGGGGAGCCCTGGAGCCTCCACGATCTGTTCGCCGACCGGGCCGAGGCGGTCGACCTCGCCGCGCGGCAGCCCGACGCGGTCGTGGCGCTCGAGCGGAAGTGGCTCGCGATCGCCGACGAGTGCCGCGCGCTTTCCACCGGCGACTGGAAGGAGAAGGAGGCGGAGCCCGCGGCGTCGGCGACGACGCGGCCGCCGAACGTCGTCGTCGTCTTCGCCGACGATCTCGGCTGGGGCGATCCGGCCTGCTACGGCGGTCGGGCCGCCCCCACGCCCCACCTCGATCGTCTCGCCCGCGAGGGCGTCCGCTTCACCGATTTCCACGTGGCTCAAGCCGTCTGCTCCGCGTCGCGTGCGGCGCTGCTCACCGGCTGCTACCCCAACCGCGTCGGCATCGCGGGGGCGCTCGGGCCGAACGCCCGCCAGGGCCTCTCCGCCGACGAGACGACGCTCGCCGAGCTCCTCCGGGCCCGCGGCTACCGCACCGGCGCCGTGGGGAAATGGCATCTCGGCCACCATGCCCCCTTCCTCCCCACCCGGCACGGCTTCGACGAGTGGCTCGGCCTCCCCTATTCCAACGACATGTGGCCCCACCACCCCGAGGCGGCGCCGGGCACCTATCCCGCGCTCCCGCTCTTCGACGGCGACTCCGTCGTCGATCCCGAGGTGACTCCCGACGACCAGCGCTCGCTCACCGCGCGCTACGCCGCCCGCGCCGTCGACTTCATCGAGCGCGCCGGTGGTGACGACCGGCCGTTCTTCCTCTACCTGGCCCACTCGATGCCGCACGTCCCCCTCTTCGCGGGCGCGGACTTCGCCGGCACGACGCCGGGGGGCCCCTACGGCGACGTCCTCGCCGAGATCGACGCCTCGGTGGGGGCGATCCTCGCCGCCCTCGAGCGGACCGGACACCTCGACGACACGCTCGTCCTCTTCACCAGCGACAACGGCCCCTGGCTCTCCTACGGCGACCATGCCGGCGCCACCGGGGGATTCCGCGAGGGGAAGGGGACGGTGTTCGAGGGGGGGGTGCGCGTCCCCTGCCTGGCCAGGCTGCCGGGGACGATTCCCCAGGGGAGCGTCTGCGCGGCGCCGGCGATGACGATCGATCTCTTCCCCACGATCGCGGCGCTGGCCGGAGCGGCGCTCGAGACCGCGCCCTCCGGGGCCCTCGTCGCGGGGGGGCGCGTCATCGACGGCCGCGACATCGGCGGTCTCTTGCGCGGCGACCCCGCGGCCGCAGAGGCGCAGCGCCACCGCGACTACGGCTTCTGGTATCTCGACAACGAGCTCCAGGCGGTGCGGCGGGGCCGCCACAAGCTCTTCTTCCCCCACGTCGCGCGGACGATGGAGGGGCAGGCTCCCGGGGCCGACGGCGTGCCGGGGAAGTACCGGCCGCTCCCGGTGCCGCGGATGCTCGTCGATCTCGAGAGCGATCCCGGCGAAACGACCGACGTCTCCGCGGAGCATCCCGACGTCGTCGCCGCGCTCGAAGGGGTCGCCGAGCGCTTCCGGGCCGATCTCGGCGACCGGCTCACGGGACGCCAGGGGAGCGGCGTCCGGCCGGCGGGTCGTCTTCCGGAGGGGGAGGGGGCCGCGGCGCCGCAAGTGTCGCCGGCCGTCGGGGCGGCCGGTGCGCGGCCAGCCTCGGCCCGGCCGAACGTGATCCTCGTGATGACCGACGACCAGGGCTACGGCGACGTCGCCGCCCACGGCAATCCGATCCTCCGCACGCCGCACCTCGACCGGCTCTGGCGCGAGGGCGTCCGTTTCACCGAATGGCACGCGAGCCCCACCTGCGCCCCCACGCGGGCGGCGCTGCTCACCGGCCGGCACGAGTTCCGCTCCGGCGTCACGCACACGATCCACGAGCGCGAGAGGCTCGCCCTCTCCGCCACGACGCTCCCGCAGCTCCTCCGCGCCTCCGGCTACGCGACGGGCCTCTTCGGCAAGTGGCACCTGGGGGACGAGGAGGCGTATCAGCCGGGGAAGCGCGGCTTCGAGCGGAGCGTGATCCACGGCGCCGGCGGCATCGGCCAGAGCTATCCCGGCAGTTGCGGCGACGTGCCGGGGAACCGCTACCTCGATCCGGTCCTCCGCGAGGACGGCCTGTTCGTGAAGCGGCGTGGCTACTGCACCGACCTCTTCTTCGACGCCGCGGGGAAGTGGATCGAGGAAGTCGCGGCGGCCGCCCCGCGCCGCCCCTTCTTCTGCATGATCACCCCCAACGCCCCCCACGACCCCCTCGACTGCCCGGAGGGCTCCGACGCCGGGCCAGAGGCGCGGATGGAGGCGGCGGGGCTGCTCGACGTCGCGGGACGCGCACGCGTGGCCCGCTTCCACGGCATGATCGAGAACATCGACACGAACGTCGGCCGCCTCCTCGACCGGCTCGATCGGGCGGGGATCGCCGGCGACACGCTCGTGATCTTCACCACCGACAACGGCACCGCCAGCGGCGCGGGGGTGTGGAACGACTCGATGCGCGGCACCAAGGGCACGCCGTGGCGCGGCGGGACGCGCGTGCCCTCGTTTTGGCGCTGGCCCGGCAGGCTCGCCTCCGGCGTCGACGTGAGGGCTCCCGTGGCGCACGTCGATCTCCTCCCCACGCTCTGCGAGCTCTGTGGCGTCGCGATCCCCGCCGACCTCGCGCCGCGGATCGAGGGGCGGAGCCTCGTGCCGCTCCTCCACGACCCGCACGCGCCCTGGGGCGACCGCACCCTCTTCACGCATCTCGGCCGCTGGGAGCGCGGGGGGGCCGCCGGGGCGAAGTTCGCCCAGTGCCGAGTCCGCCGCGGGGCGATGAGCCTCGTGAACGTCACCGGCCGGGCCGACGGCTGGCAGCTCCACGACGTGGAGGCCGATCCGGGCGAATCGCACGACCTGGCCGCCGAACGGCCGGAGACGGTCCGCGCGCTGGTGGGCGAATACGACCGCTGGTGGGATTCGATTGCGGCGGATCTGGTCAACGAGGACCTCGACGGCCCCGCGGAGAATCCCTTCAAGACGGCGTTCGAGCGGCAGTTCGGCGCCGGCGCCACGGCGGCGACGATCCCCTTCCCCTGACCCCACCGTCCACTTTCCCGGACCTCCGGAGCAGCGAGCGATGCCGAAGGCGATCCCCGGTGCCGCCATGGCACGAGTGCTCCTGATCCTCGCGGGCCTGATCCTCGCGGCGCAGGTCTTCGCGGGGCAGGCCGCCGCCCGTGGCCAGAGCGTGCTGGTGATCGTCGCCGACGACCAGCGGGCCGACTCGATCGCGGCCCTCGGCAACGCCCACGTCCGCACGCCGGCCCTCGACGCGCTGGTCGCCCGGGGGACGTCGTTCGACCGTGCCTACTGCATGGGCAGCGCGCACGGCGCGGTTTGCATCCCCAGTCGGGCGATGATGCTCACCGGCCGCTCGCTCTTCCACCGCGACG
>CAWUOA010000013.1:0-21208 GCA_963923225.1 uncultured Planctomycetaceae bacterium | reverse complement strand
ACGAAGACATGCTCGGTCGAGGTCGGAGAGGCGGACTGGAGCGTCTCTCCGACCGGCGCTTGAGCGCGCGCGCGCGGAGCGTCGGCCACCGCGACGAGTGCCACGGCGGCCGCGAGCATCGCCGCGGCGGCACCCAGTCCGCCGGGCCGCCCCACCGCCCGAGCGCGCCGCGAACCCGATTCGTGCCAACGGCCCATCATGATCTCCTCGAAGACGGATTCCTCTCCCGCCCGGAGATTCTATCCGTCGGCGGTGGAAATCCCGCGATTGGAGAGGGAGCACGCCGGCCTGCCGACCGCGGTTCTACCGGCAGTCAGGGAGCAACGAGAGCGTCCGCCGGACGCCGTGCCAGACGGCGGCGGGCCGGCGGGAGGTCCTGGCGATCTCCTCCGCGAGGTCCCGGGCCGCGGCGTCCCCGGCGCTTCCGGCCACGACGACCACCAGCGCCGCTCCGAGACTCGCGGCTTCGGAGGCGATGTCGTCGATCTCGCCCGGCGCCAGCGCCGGGGTGATCGCCGACGCCACGCGCACCCGGTGAGGGAGCCCCGCCCGAAAGAACGCTGCCGCCCAGGCGGGCGCGTCGCGGCCCACCTCGTCGCACGGTGCCACCAGGAGCGTCGGCCCGTCGAAGCCTGCTTCGAGCACGCCCTCCACCAGCACGTCGGGGGAAGGGGCGCCGCCGCCGGCGTCGGCCGTCATCGCCCGCCCGCAGGCTGGCCGGGGCGCGCGGGCCCCTCGTTGCGCGGCGCTCCGCGCGGCGCCGATCCCCGAGGATTCGCCGTCGAGGTCCCCGGACCCATGCCGGCGCCCGGGATCGCACTCCCCCGGCCGCCAGCCACGGCGCCGCCGGGCGACAGGCTCTCGATCGGCCTGCCGGCGTTGAGCGGCTTGGTCTCCTTGGGCGGCATCGCGGCGCCGTACCCCGGCCGGGCCGGCGGGGCACCGGCCCGCACGCCGCCGGTGGCGATGCCCGACCGTTCCTTCCCCCGGGACCGCTCCGCGTCGGCGGCGCCGGCCGGCGGCACGGCCTTCGATCCACTCCGTCTCCAGGGGGCGGAGGCCGCGGCGCCCTGCCGACCCTCCGCTCTGCCAGGAGCGGCGTTGGTCCGCGCGCCCGTCGGCCCCCGGCCGGGATCGACCGGCTCGAGCAGATCGTCGACGCCGAGGATCGGCCGGCCCGACTCCTCCTCGGGAAGCCGCCGGCCCCGATCGGATTTGCCCGCCTTCTCGTCCTCGATCTCGCCACGCTTCCGACCGGTGATCGGATCGACGGAATCGCGACGCAGTTGCTCCAATCGCTTGGATCGCATCTTCGATCGCGCGATCTCCGCCTCGTTCGCGTCGATCTTGCCGTCGTAATCCGTGTCCCAGTTGTGCATCAATTGCTCGCGCAGCAGCGTCGGCCCTCCGCCCCCCGACGGCGGTCCCTCGGGGCGGGGAGGAACGGCGACGACGACGGCCACGAAGGGGGAAGCCACGGCGAGGAGGATCCCCGCGGCGGCGCGGGCGGCGATGCCCGGAAAGGGGCCGGAGGCGGGCCGCCGGAGGGACGCGCGGGGCGGATTTCGCATGATGGCGTTCCGTGAGGCAGGGGACGGAACGGGCATCCTACCGCGCGGGTCCCGGCCTCCCCATCTCATTCCGGGAACCGGTGGCCGAGTTTCTCCCGCTTCGTCTGCAGATAGCGCCGGTTGTGCTCGTGGATCGGGGGCAGGATCGGCACCTGGTCCACCACCTCCAGATCGAAGCCGCCGTAGATGAAGGCGTCGGTCTTCTTGGGATTGTTGGTGAGCAGACGGACACGGCGCAGCCCCAGGTCCTTGAGGAGCTGGATACCGATGCCGTAGTCGCGCGCGTCGGCCTTGAAGCCGAGGGCCAGGTTCGCCTCGACGGTGTCGAGCCCCCGGTCCTGGAGCGCGTAGGCGCGGATCTTCTCCACCAGCCCGATCCCGCGCCCCTCCTGCGGCAGATAGACGAGCACCCCCGCGCCCTCGCGGCCGATGGTCTCGAGCGCCATGTGGAGCTGGTCGCCGCAGTCGCAGCGGAGGCTGTCGAGGAGGTCGCCGGTGAAGCAGGAGGAGTGGAGACGCACGAGCGCCGCCTCGGCGGCCGCGGGATCACCCATCACCAGCACGATCGGCTGCTGGGCCTCGTACTTCACCCCGTAGGCCAGGATGCGGAAGCGGCCCCACTTCGTGGGAAGATCGGCCTCGGCGATCCGCTCGACGAGCTTCTCGCGCGCACGGCGGTGGCGGATCAGCTCCTCGATGGAGATGATCTCCAGGCGGTGCTCGCGGGCGATGCGCAGGAGCGTGGCGCGGTCGGCCCGGTTGCCGGTGTCGTCGAGGATCTCGCTGATCACCCCCGCCGGCTCGAGGCCCGCCATCCGCGCCAGATCGACCGCTGCCTCGGTGTGCCCGGCGCGGCGCAGGACCCCACCCTCCTTGGCGACCAGGGGAAAGAGGTGGCCCGGGCGGACGAAATCCGAGGGGACGGCTTCGGGCGAGAGGATGGCCGCGATCGTCGCCGCCCGCTCGGCGGCAGTGATGCCGGTCCGGGCGCTCTTGTGATCGACCGGCACGGTGTAGGCGGTGCCCAGCGGGGTGGAGTTCGACTCCACCATCGGGGGCAGTTGGAGGCGCCGTGCCGTCTCCGGGAGGATCGGCATGCAGACCTGGCCGCGACCGTGGCGGAGCATGAAGTTGACCACCTCGGGCGTGGCCTTCTCGGCGGCGCAGACGAAGTCCCCTTCGTTCTCCCGATCCTCGGCGTCGACGACGACCACCACCTCGCCGCGGCGGACGGCGGCCACCGCCGCCTCGATCGTGGAAAAGCCTTCCGGCATGGAACCTCCCGGGGAAACGGTGCGGTGCGGCTCCGCGCGCCGCGACCGCCACTTCCGAGTATAGGATGCCCGCCGGGGTATAGGATGCCATCCGGGCCGACGACGCCGACGCCCCCGGCGCGGGCCCTCCCGCCGCCGGATCCGGCCATGCTCGACCGCGAGGAACAGATCGAACAGGCCCACCTCTTCCGGGCCCTCGCCGAGCGGATGGAGGCGGGACTGGCCACGCAGGAGGCGCTCTCCGCGATCGGCGAGGAGATCCTCGCCACCACGAAGCTGCCGATGGCGATCGATTACCTCGTCGCCGAGATGAAGCTCTTCGGCACCCTCTCCACCGCGATGGCCCGCCTGCCCCACTACTTCACCGCCTTCCAGACCTTCGTCATGGACAGCGCGGAGCGCGAGGGGGGACGCTTCGACATGCGCACCGGCCTGGCGATCCTCGAGCGCGAGGCGCGCTACCGTGCCGACGGAGCGACGCCGCAGGGGCTGTTCTTCTACCGCTTCGAGTGCCTCTCGCGCAATCGCCTCGACTACCGGCGCGGAATGGACGCCATCGCCGACGACTCCGCCTTCGACGACGAGTGGAAGGGCTGGATCCGCACCGTCGGCCGCCAGGTCGGCTTCGTCGACATCGCCGATCTGGTCTGCGTCCGCAGCCCCGAGTACTGGCGGCTCGAGGCGCGGCAGGCACGCCTCGCGGGGCGGGAGGAGAGCGGCCCCGACCGGGCGATGCTCTTCGGCGAGAAGGAGGGGCGGATCGCCCGCGCCAATCGAGGCAAGGACCCTCTCTTCCTCTTCGCGGCCCTCGAGCGGCAGCTCGGCTATCCGGCCGTGCCGCGGCCCCCGCGTGCCGCGTCGCCGGCCGAGTCGCCGGCGAGCCTGGCCCGGCGCCTCGAGCGCCTCGAGACGAGGGTCAAGCTCCTCGAGGAGGAGGCCCGCGGCGGCATCGACCTCTCCCGCTTCGATCCGAAGCACTTTCCCGCGGACCCCGACTCATGACGGCCGATCGGTCCTCGGCGCGGGCAGACGCCGAACGGATCTGGCAGGCGGCGATCGCCGCGGTCGACCCGCGCCGGCTCGTCGAGGCCCTCTCGCCCGACGACCTCGGCCTTCCCCCGCGCGGCCGCGTGATCGTCGTCGGCGCCGGCAAGGCGGCCGGGGCGATGGCGGCGGGGCTCTGGGCCCGCCTCGCCGCCGCCGGCGTGCAGCCGCAGCGGGTGGCGGGGCTTTTGAGCGTGCCGGAGGGAGGGAACGCGTCCGCCGGTCCGATCGAGATCCGGGCCACGCGCCCGCCGGGGGTGAACCTCCCCACGCCCGCGGTCGTCGCGGCCACCGAGGCGATGCTCGGGCTCGTCGCGTCGGCCGGCGCCGACGACCTCGTCGTGGCGCTGGTCACCGGCGGAGGGTCGGCGCTGCTGGCGGCGCCGGCGACGGGCACCGACCTGGAGGAGAAGATCGCCGTCAGCCGCTTCCTCTCCGCGGCAGGCGCCGACATCGGCGCGCTCAACACCGTGCGCCGCGCCGCGAGCCTCGTGAAGGCGGGGGGGCTCGCCCGGGCCTGCCGCGCCGGGCGGATGCGCGTGCTGGTCCTCTCCGACGTCGTCGGCGATCCGCTCGACCTCATCGCCTCCGGGCCCTGCATGCCCGCACCCGCCGATCCGGCCGCGGCGCTCGCCATCCTCGACCGCCACGGGGCGAGCCGCGCGGGGGTCGCGCCGCGCCTGGCCGAGACGCTGTCGCGCGCGGCGGCCGCGCCGCGCGCGGCGGAAGGCCCCCGGGGCCCCGACTGGACGACGCCGCACGGATGCCAAGTCACCCACCGCATCGTCGGCAGCAACGCCACGGCCGTCGACGCGGCGGCGGCGGCCGCGCGCGGGCTCGGCTACGAGGTCGTCGTCCGACACGCCGACTCGTCGCTCTCCGCCGCCGACGTCGGGGCGGAAGCGATCGGCCGCCGGCTCGGCGCCGAGTGCGCCGCGCTCGCCGCGAGGGCCGGAGGACGCGGAGGGCCCGTGGCGATCGTCGAAGGGGGCGAGGCGACGGTCCGTGTCCCGGCCGAGCATGGCCGCGGCGGACGCAATCAGCAGACCGTCCTCGCGGCGGTCCACGATCGCGGGACCGCCGGCTGGCCGGCCGGGGTGGTGCTCGCGAGCATCGGCACCGACGGCGAGGACGGCCCCACCGACGCCGCCGGCGGCGTCGTCGACGACGCCGTCGCGCGGTGCCTCCTCGCCGACCGTGGGAGGCTCGCCGTGGCGGTCGCCCGCTGCGACGCGCTGCCGCTGCTCGAGGCCTGCGGGGGGCTCGTGCGCACCGGCCCCACCGGCACGAACGTCGCCGACCTCCGCCTCATCCTCGCCCGGCCCTGAGACCCCGCCCGGCCCGGAGAGGCCTCAGACGTCGCACAGGCTCACCGCCTGCTTGAGGCCGGCGAGGGCGTCGCGCGTGGGGATGAACTCGTGCCCCACGAAGCCCTGGTAGCCGAGCTGCACGAGCTTCCGCATGATCGGCGGGAAGTTGATCTCCTGGTTGTCGTCGAGCTCGCCGCGGCCCGGATTGCCGGCGGTGTGGATGTGCCCGATGACGTCCTTGCACTCCTCCAGCCGCCGCATCACGTCGCCGTTCATCACCTGCACGTGGTAGATGTCGAACAGCAGCTTCACGCGCGGCGACCCGACCCGGCGGCAGATGTTCGCGACGTAGTCGATGTCGTCGCCTTGATAGCCGGGATGGCCCTTCATCGGGTGGCTTCCGTCGCGCGTGTTGAGGTGCTCGAGGCAGATCGTGACCCCCTTCTTCTCCGCGTGGGCGGCGATCTTCTTCAGGCCGGCGACGCAGTTGTCGGCCCCCTCCTCGAGCGAGATCTCGCCGCTGGTGGGATCGTCGGCGTCGCGCCACTTGTAGCCGGTGAAGGCGATCACGGCCGGCATGCCGTGCTCGGCGCAGGCGTCGATCGTCCTCGAGGTGCGCTCGATCACCTCCGCCTGGTAGGCGGGATTGTTGAAGCCGCGCATGAAGGGGGCGCCGGGCATGCCGTTGGCGGCCAGCGCACAGGTGAGGCCGTGCTTCTTCAGGGTCGGGAAGGCGTCGGGATCGAGGATCTCGATCGACTTGCAGCCGAGGTCCTTCGCGATCCGGCACATCGTGTCCAGGTCCCACCTGTCGCCGGCGATGTTGTAGCACCAGTAGACGAGCGAGTGGTTGATGTTGCCCTTCATGCGTGGCTCTCCGGATGGCGTGCGGAATGACGGCGACGGGGCGGTGAAACGGGCCTCTGCGGCTCCCCCGGCGACCTCGGACTTGCGGCTACACTACCACCTGCCCCGCCCCACCGGAAGCGTCTGCCATGCCTCTCCCGACGTGTCGGCCACTCGGTCCCTCGCTCCTCCGATCGGTGCTCCCCCTGCTGGTCGCCGCGGCGTTCCTCGCCCCGCTCGACCGGGCTTCGGCGCGGGACGCCGACGCTCCCGGCTTCACGCTCCGGGACGGCGACCGCGTCCTCCTCCTCGGCGACACCGTCGTCGAGCGCGAGGGGGAGCGGGGGGCGATCGAGACGGCGCTGGTGGCCACCCATCCCGCCGCCGATCTCACGATCCGCAATCTCGGATGGAGCGGCGACACGGTGTGGGCCGACTCGCGCGGCGTCTTCGACGCCCCCTCCGCCGGCTACGCCCGTCTGCTCGAGCTCGTCCGTTCCCTCGAGCCGACGGTCGTGGTCGTCGCCTACGGCCGCAACGAATCGTTCGCCGGCCCGAAGGGGGTGAACGCGTTCCGGGAGCAGCTCGCGAGACTGTGCGGTGATCTCCGCGCGGATCGCGGCGACGCCCCGCCCCGCCTCGTGCTCGTCACCCCGCCACCATTCGAGGCCACGCCGCCGCTGCCCGCCCCGGCGGCCGACGCGCGGAATCGGGCGTTGTCCGACTACGCCGCGGCGATCCGCGCCGTGGCGAGCGAGGAGGGGGCGGGGCTGGTCGACCTCTTCGCCGCGATCGGCGACGCGCTCCCCGCGGGGGCCCGCCTCACGGAGAACGGCGTCCACCTGAGCGAGGCGGGGTACGACGCCGCCGCCGGGGTCTTCGCCGCCGCCAGCGGCCATCCCCTCTCCGGCGACTTCGCCGGCCGCACGCGGGCCCTCCGCGAGGCGGTCGTCGCCAAGAACCGGCTCTATTTCCACCGTTGGCGTCCTGCCAACGAGACCTACCTCTTCCTCTTCCGCCGTCACGAGCAGGGCAACAATGCCGTCGAGATCCCGCAGTTCGACCCTCTCGTCGCCGAGGCCGACGCGGCGGTGCGGACGCTGGCCCGGGAGGTGCGCTGACATGCCCGCACCGGCCCCCTCCCCCCGGACCGCGACCACGCCGCTCCCGCTCCCCATGCTGGCCCTCGGCCTCGCCCTGCTCGCGGCGGCGCCTGCCCGCGCCCAGCGGGCCCTCGTCGACATCCCCTCCCCCGACACCGCCGCGGAGCTCGCGGCGATGGAGGTCGCGGAGGGGTACGAGGTCAATCTGTTCGCGGCCGATCCGCTGGTCCGCAAGCCCTTGCAGATCAACTTCTCCCCAGACGGCAAGCTGTGGGTCTCGTCGTCGAGCGTCTATCCGCAGGTCCGGCCCGGCGAGATTCCCGACGACACGGTGACGGTCCTCGAGGACACCGACGGCGACGGCGTCGCCGACGCCTCCACGCGCTTCGCCGGCGGGCTCCACATGCCCACGGCGGTCCTCCCCGGCGACGGCGGCTGCTACGTCGCCAACGCCACGGAGATCCTCCACCTCGCCGACGTCGACGGCGACGGCGTCGCCGACTCCCGCCGCACCGTGCTCTCCGGATTCGGCACCGAGGACACCCACCACCTCGTCCACACCTTCCGCTGGGGCCCCGACAGCCGGCTCTACTTCAATCAGTCGATCTACATCCACAGCCACGTCGAGACGCCGTGGGGCGTGCGCCGGCTCAACGGCGGCGGCATGTGGCGTTTCCGGCCGGAGTCGCTCGAGCTCGACGTCTTCGCGCGCGGCTGGGTCAATCCCTGGGGCCACGCCATCGACGAGTGGGGCCGGTCGCTGGTCACCGACGGCGCCGGAGGGGAGGGGATCAACCTCGGCTTCCCCGGCGCCGCCTACTTCACCGCCGTGGGCACGTCGCGGATCCTCCACGGCATGAACCCGGGGAGCCCGAAGCTCTGCGGCCTGGCGATCCTCTCCGGCGCCCACCTCCCCGACGACGCGCAGGGCCTGCTCGTCACGCACGACTTCCGCGCCAACCGGGTCTGCCGCTACCGGCTCACGGAGGCGGGGTCGGGGTTCACCAGTGAAAAACTCCCCGACCTGATCCGCTCGCCGCGCGTCGACTTCCGCCCCATCGACGTGCAGATGGGCCCCGACGGCGCGATCTACGTCGCCGACTGGTACAACCCGATCATCCAGCACGGCGAGGTCGACTTCCGCGACGAACGCCGCGACCGCGAGCACGGCCGCATCTGGCGGATCACCGCCAAGGGGCGGCCGCTCGTTCCGAAGGAGGACTTCACGTCGCTCTCCGACGGCGAGCTCCTCGAACGGCTCGCCGGCCGCGACGGCTACGCGACGGCCGCCGCGCGGCGCGTCCTCGTGGAGCGCGGCCGGGATTCGGTCGGGCCCGATCTCGACGAGTGGGTGGCGAAATCGATCCGCCCCTGGCCCGGCACGGCGGGCTACGGCGGCGGCGGCGTCTCCGACCGGCGCTGTCTCGAGGCGCTGCGCCTCCGACAGGGCCTCGACGACGGCACGCCCGAGGCGGTCGATCCGGCGCTCCTCGACCGCGTGCTCGCCTCGGCCGACCCGCGGGCCCGCGCCGCGGCCTGCCGGGTGGTCGTCGACTGGGCCGACCGGCTCGGCCGGACCGACGCGACGGGCCCGCGCCCGGCCCCCCTCGACCTCCTCGCGCCCCTCGTCGACGATCCCTCGATGGCGGTGCGCCTCGAGGCGGTGCGGGCGATCGCCGCCGTCGGCGTCCGGGAGCGGCCGGAGTCGGCCGTGGCCCGCCGCGCCGCGGAGCTCGTTCTCCATCCCGTCGACGGCGAGCGCGACGACGCCCTCGACTACGCCGTCTGGCTCGCGGCCCGGGAGCTCGAGCCGGCCTGGCTGCCGGCGGTCCTCGACGGCTCCTTCGACGACGGCGGCAAGCTCGCCCGCGTGCTGTTCGCGATCCGCGCGGCGGAGACCGGCGCGGCCACCGGCTGGCTCGTCGACCGCTGGCAGCGCGGCGACGTGCGTGGCACCGAGCTCGACATGCTCGTCGACCTGATCGCGCTGTCCGGTGATGCCGCCGAGCAAGCCCGCGTGTTCCGTTTCGTCACCGACGCCTCGACGCCCGCGGTGCGGTCGGCGACGGTGCTGGGCCAGCAGGTCGAGGCCCATCGACGGCGCCGCGTCGTCCCCGAGGGGGACCTCGCGGCGGTGGCTGCGATGGTGGCGAGCCCGGAGCCGTCGCTCTCCGCGGCGGCGATCGACGCCGCAGGAGCCTGGCAGGTGGAGGACGCCGCCGCCCCCCTGGCGAGGATCGTCGCCGACGGCGCGCAGGCCCCCGAGCGGCGGCAGGCGGCGCTCAGGGCGCTGGGCAACCTCACCGGCCGTTCGGCCCACGACGCCCTGGCCGGGGTCGCCGGTGACGGACGGGTCGCGGAGGGGCTCCGCGCGGGGGCGCTGTCGAGCCTCGTGGGCCGCTCGCTCGACGACGCCGCCGCGCTCACGGCGAAGTGGCTCGCCGAAGGGCCCTCGGAGGCGCCCGTCCACGAGGTGCTGCGCACCTTCCTCGGCCACCGCGGCGCCGCCGATCGTCTCGCCACGGCGCTCGTCGACGTGCCGATCCCCGCCGTCGTGGCCCGCACGGCCCTCCAGGACGTCACCGCGGCCGGAAGGCCGGAGCCGGGGCTCGCCGCGGTGTTCGAGAAAGCCGCCGCGGCGGCCGGCGCCCATCCGATGTCGGCCGACGAGCGGGCCGCGGTGCTCGCGCGCGTGCGCGACGGCGCCGACGCCGACCGCGGCCGTGAGATCTTCAAGCGCGCCGAGCTGCGCTGCGTCGCCTGCCACCGAATCGACCGCGAAGGGGGCCGTGTCGGCCCGAACCTCACCGCCATCGGCACCGCCGCCCAGCCCGATTACCTCCTCGAGTCGCTCCTCGACCCGGCCCGGACGGTGAAGGAGGGCTTCGGCTCGCTGGTCGTCGTCACCGCCGACGGCCAGGTGACCAGCGGCATCCCGGTGTCGCGGTCCGACACGGAGCTGGTGCTCCGCGACGTCCTCGACCGCGACGTGCGCCTGCGTCTGGCGGACGTCGAGGAGGAATCGGCCGGCACGTCGCTGATGCCGGCCGGCCTCGTCGACGGGCTCTCGCCGGAGGAGCTCGCCGACCTCGTGCGCTATCTTTCGTCCCTCGGTCGCTAGAGGCCCCCATGCCGTCGCTCAAACGGATCCTCGTCACCGGCGGCGCCGGCTTCCTCGGCAGCCATCTCTGCGAGCGCCTCGTGAACGCGGGCCACGACGTCGTCTGCGTCGACAACTTCTTCACGAGCCAGAAGTCGAACGTCGCCCACCTCCTCGCGCAGCCGAACTTCGAGCTCCTCCGCCACGACATCGTCCACCCGCTGTGGCTCGAGGTGGACGAGATCTACAACCTCGCCTGCCCCGCCGCGCCGGGCCACTACCAGTACAACCCGATCAAGACGATGAAGACGAGCGTCATCGGGGCGATCAACGTCCTCGGGATGGCGAAGCGCTGCCGGGCGAAGGTCCTCCAGGCCTCCACCAGCGAGGTCTACGGCGATCCGGAGGTCCACCCGCAGCCGGAGAGCTACCGCGGCGCGGTGAACCCCATCGGTCCGCGCGCCTGCTACGACGAGGGGAAGCGCGCCGCCGAGACCCTCTTCATGGATTACCACCGCGCCAACCGCGTCAACGTCCGGATCGTGCGGATCTTCAACACCTACGGCCCGCGGATGCATCCCTTCGACGGCCGGGTGGTGAGCAACTTCATCCGCCAGGCGCTGTCGGGCGATCCGATCACGATCTTCGGCTCGGGCGATCAGACGCGGAGCTTCTGCTACCGCGACGACCTGGTGGAGGGGATGATCCGGATGATGGACGCGCCGGACGATTTCACCGGGCCGGTGAACATCGGCAACCCGGGGGAGTTCACGATCCGCGAGCTGGCGGAGCTGGCCGTCGAGCTCACCGGCTCCCGCTCGACGATCGTCCACAAGCCGCTGCCGGTGGACGATCCGGAACGGCGCCGGCCCGACATCGCTCTGGCCAGGACGCGGCTGGGGTGGGAGCCGACGGTGGCCCTGCGCGAGGGGCTCGAGCGGACCATCCGCTGGTTCCGCTCGGTGAAGCTCGAGGACTACCGCGCCCCCACGCCCAATTACTGAGTCCGCCCCTCCCGCCGCGGCCCGCCGAGCAGGGCCACGCCCAGAGTGACCGCCGCCAGGCCGGCGAGCATCCCGATGCCGTCGTAGGCCCAGTCGACGACGTCGGCCCACCGTCCGAAGAGCGGCTGCGTCGCCTCGTCGACGGCGGCGAAGAGGGCCAGGAGGACGAACACGCTGGCGGCGGTGCGGAACACCCATCCGCCGCGGGCCGCCACCGCCGCCGCCACGATCCCCGCCAGGGCCCCGTAGGCGAGGAAATGGAGCGTCTTGTCGCCCGGGGCGTTCTTCCCCACCAATTCCTCCGGATTCGGATGGTGGGTGGCGTAGAGCAGGAAAGCGGTGTACCCGGCCGCGGCCCACGCGAGGAGCCGGGGCCAAGGGGGGGGAAGGGGGCCTTTCGGAAAGGGAATTGGCCTTCGTCCGCCGTCGTCCATTCGCTACCCTCCCGCCCCGACCGAAACACCGGTGCCGCGCCGGGCGACGGGATCATACCCCGCCGTCCGCGCTCCCGCACCCGCCGACCCGCACCACCAGGAGCCCCGCCATGGATCGCAGCCAGCTCGCGGCCACCGTCCTCGAACTCCTCGAAAAGGAGACCGGCGAGACCTACCCCGACGTGCAGGAGGCGACGACGCTGCGCGAGGGGCTGAACCTCGACTCGCTCGACATGGCCGGGCTCGTGCTCCACGTCGAGAGCCACTTCGGCATCCAGGTGGAGACCGAGGTCCTCGACAAGGTGCACACCGTCGGCGATCTCCTCGACCTGCTCCAGGCGAAGCTCGCGGCGAAGCCGGTCCGCAAGGCGGCCTGACGCCGCCGGCCGCGGCCGGGTCGTCCCGGTCCCGCGTTTTCCCCTCCCTCCCGGCCCGCTCGAGAGTCCGTGCCGCCGTGTCCCACCCCCGCGCTCCCTCGAGCCCCGTGCCGCTCCACGGGATCGTCACCGCCGACGCGGCGGCGATCCGCGCGCTCCGCGACGCACCGCCTCCGGAGGGAGCCCCCGCGCTCCCCTCGCGATTCCTCCGTCACGCCGACGAGCACACCGTGGTCGGCGTCCGCGCGGTGATGGAGGCGATGGCCGCCCGTCCTTCCGATGCCGACCGCTTCGAGCGGTTCGCGGTGGTCGCCGCGCCGTGCGGCGCCGGCCGGCCGGCGAGCGCCCGCACGCTCGTGCAGCTCCGCGCGGGCGGTGCGGTGACCGTCTCGCCCCACGTCGTCCCGCAGTGCTCGCTGCACGCCGTCGCCGCCGCGGTGAGCGTCGGCCTGGGGATGCACGGGCCGAACGTCGGCGTCGGCGGCGGACCCGAGGCGCTCGGCGAAGGGATCCTCGCGGCGCTCTCGCTCCTCGACGAGCCGGACGTCGACGGCTGCTGGCTCGTCCTCACCGCCTGGGACACCGAGCCCGCGCTCGACGACGCCGGCGACGCCCCCTCGGAGGCCCTCTGCCGCGGCGTCGCCCTGGCGCTCGACCGCTCCGCCACTGCGACGCTCTCCCTCTCGCTCCGCCGCGCGCCCGCCCTGGCCGTCGTCGGCGCGGATGGCCCCCCCGACGACGGCAGCCGGCTCCTGGCCGAGTTCGCCTCGGCCCTCGGTGCGGCCGGTCGGTGGCGCGGGCCCGGCGCGGGCCGCGCCGGCGACTGCGACGGCTGCCTCTGGACCCACCGCCTCCGCTGGGGAGGCCGGGTCACGCTCGCGCACGACGCCGCGGCCATGGTCGTTCCCCTCTCCGCGAGGCGTGCCGCATGAACGCACTCCCCGCGACCGCCCGCCGCCGGTCCGACGATGCCGTCGTGGCGATCACCGGCACCGGCGCCGTCACGCCGCTGGGGGATTCCTTCGGGACGATCGCCGACGCGCTCCTCGCGGGCCGCTCCGGCGTCGTCGAGATCGACGGCGGCGAGTTCTGCCGCGAGGCGCGCCAGTTCGCCGCCCCGGTCGCCCTCCCCCCGGAGTCGCCGGAGGACGTGGGCTTCGACCGCCTGGGACGGATGTGCCTCCTCCCCTGCCGCGCCGCCCTCGCCGACGCCGGTCTCGACCCGGCGAGCGGCACCGGCGTCGATCCCCGCCGGATCGGCCTCGTCCTCGGCGTGGGTGCCGAACACCTCAAGACCTGGGAAGCCGACTTCCTCGCCGGCGGCCGCCGCGTCTTCTCGACCGCCCAGCCCGCCGGTCTCGTCCACCGCATCGCCGCCACGCTCGGGATCGCCGGACCGGCGGCCACCGTGGCGGCGGCCTGTGCCTCGAGCGGCTACGCCCTGGCGCTGGCCCGGCGCTGGATCGCCTCGGGGCTCGTCGACGCCTGCGTGGCGGGGGGCTGCGACGTCCTCAGCCCGACCGGCTTCGCCGCGTTCTACAACCTCCGCGCGTTGTCGCGCCGTTCCGACGACCCCTCCCGGGCGTCGCGCCCCTTCGACCGGGACCGCGACGGCTTCGTGATGGGGGAGGGGGGCGGATTCCTCGTCCTCGAATCGCGGAGCCACGCCGCGGGCCGCGGTGCGGCGATCCGGGCCGAGCTCGCCGGCATCGGCACCTCCGGCGACGCCTTCCACATGGTGATCCCCAGCTCCGAACCGGCCCACGCCGCCCGCGCCATCCGCCTGGCGCTCGAGGATGCCGGCGTCTCGGCCGACGAGGTCGACTACGTCAACGCCCACGCCGCCGGCACGCCGGTGGGGGACGTCGCGGAGGCCGCGGCCATCCGCCTCGCCTTCGGCTCCGCCGCCGACCGCCTTCCCGTCAGCTCCACCAAGAGCATGTCGGGCCATCTCGTGAGCGGCGCCGCGGCCTTCGAGGCGATCGCCTGCCTGGCGGCGATCGACCGGCAGGCCGTCCCCCCCACGATCAACCTCGACGCGCCCGACGAGCGCTGCCCGCTCGACCACGTCGCGCACACGGCGCGGTCGCGGCGCGTGGCCGTGGCCGCGAGCAATTCCTTCGGCTTCGGCGGGGCCAACCTCTGCCTCGTCATCCGCCGCGCCGCCTGACACCGCTGCCTGCACACGCCCTTCCCGACTTCCCCGACGGAGACCCAGCCATGACCACCTGCTCCTCCCAGTGCGGCTGCCGCCGTTCCGCCGATCCCGCCGCCCCGCCGACGGCCGCCGCCGACGTCGACTCCCTCCTCGAGCGCCTCGTCGCCGAGTGGCACGTCATCGACCCCGGGCACGCCAGCGAGGAACTCGAGGGGCGGATCTGCGACCTCCACAAATTCAATTTCCAGCTCTGGCACGAGGAGGACATCGCGCGCTCGCCCGACGTCACCGACGCCCGGATCGCCGAGGTGAAGCGGAACATCGACCGCTTCAACCAAGCCCGCAACGACGCCATCGAGAAGGTCGACGACTGGCTCGTGGCGGAGCTGGCCAAGCGCGGCACCGTCGCCGTCCCCGGCTCGGCCGCCGCCACGGAGACCCCCGGCTCGGCGATCGACCGTCTCTCGATCCTCGAGCTGCGCCGCTTCCACATGCGGGAGCAGATCGACCGGGCCGACGCGTCGCCCGAGCACCGCGAGAAGGCGGCGACGCGGATGGCGGTCCTCGACGCGCAGCGCCAGCACCTCGTCGAGGCCCTCGACCGGCTCCTCGCCGAGGTCTTCGCCGGGCAGCGCCCCCTGCGGGTCTTCCGGATGATGAAGATGTACAACGACCCGACGATGAATCCCTACCTCTACAAGGCCCGCGGTCAGGCCGCCGCCTGAGGGCCGGGCGCTTCGCGGAGGATCGCGCGGGCGGCGACGGTTGAACGCCGGGCGCCGGGCGGGTGAAATACGTCGGGTCGCGGGGAGGATCGTGCGGCACGCCAGAGCCGTCCGGTCGCCGCGGCTGCCCGCCCGAACACCCTCCGGAGTCCTTCCCATGGCCGTGCGTCGATCGTCTCCGGCGAAGCCGGCCAAGTCCTCCGCCGCGAAGGCGCCGGCCGCCGCCAAGCGGGCCCCCGCCAAACGCGCCGCCGCCAAGCCCGCGGCGGCGAAGGCGAAGGGAGCCGGGAAGGGGACGCCGAAGGCCCCCGCCACGCCGAAGAAGCCGGCCAAGGCCAAGGCACCGAAGCCCGAGGCCAACTCGATCGGCATGAAGCTCGTGCCGATCCCGGCAGGCAGCTTCACCATGGGAAGCCCGACGTCGGAGAAGGACCGGGGCACCGACGAGGGGCAGGTGCGCGTCACGATCACGCGTCCGTTCCTCATCGGCCGCACGGTGGTCACCAAGGCCCAATGGAAGACGGTGATGCGCTCGGAGCCCTGGAAGGGGCAGCGCTGCGTCGCGGCCGGCGACGACGCTCCGGCGGTGTACGTCGACTGGCACGACGCCGTCGCCTTCTGCCGGAAGCTGACGGCGCTGGAGCGGGCCGCGGGCTGGCTCGAGAAGGGGGAGCACTACCGGCTCCCCACCGAGGCGGAATGGGAATACGCCTGTCGGGCCGGCACCTCGACCCCCTGGAGCTTCGGGTCCGACGCCCGCCGGCTCGGCGACCACGCCTGGTACTACGGCAACACCGACGCCCGCCGCGAGCAGTACGCCCACCGCGTGGGCCGCAAGAAGCCCAACGCCTGGGGCCTTTGCGACATGCACGGCAACGTCTACGAGTGGTGCTCCGACTGGTACAAGCCGGCCCTCGCCGGCGGCGAGGATCCGCAGGGGCCGGCGAGCGCCGCCACGAAGGTGCTCCGCGGCGGAGGCTGGGGCTACGATCCGGCCCGCTGCCGCTCCGCCGACCGCAACAAGAACGACCCCTCGTTCACCGACTTCTCGGGCGGCTTCCGCGTGGTCCTCGCCGGCGAGTGATCCCGCCGGCACCCCGCGCGGCCGCCCCGGAGGGGGCCGCGCGGGAGCCGACGGCGCGGGAAGGGCTCACCAGCCGTAGCCCCAGCGCCAATTGCGCCGCGCGACTCGGTTGGCGACGCGGATCGCGTGCGCCCGCGGGGCCACCACCACCGGCCCCCCGTAGCCCCAGGCCGGACGGTAGACCGGCGCCGCGTAGGCGGGCGCGTAGAAGCCGGGATAGCCCCAGCCGACGGTCCGGTAGGTGGAGACGTAGGTCGGACCGAAGCCGTAGAACGCCGGCGCCGGCCCGAAGGCCACCGGCCCCCCCCAGCCCCAGCTCCCCAGCCACAGCCCCTGCGCGCTTGCCGGCCGCGGTGCCAGTGCCATCGCACCCACGACCAGCGCCACAAGCATCGCCCGTCGCACGTTCTTCACGATTCGCTTCCTCCGGTGGATCCCGGCCGCGGGTCGCTCCCGCCGCCGCTCCCGTTCAGGCTAGCCGATGCGCGGAAAAAGGCGCGGCGCCGGCGCGCCGGCGCCGCGATCGGCCGGGCGGTAGACTCCCCCGATCCTCCTCCGGGGGGCGCCGGAGGCGCCAGCACCGGCCTGCCAGCAGCCTCCGTCCGGGACTCCCCGTCATGTCCGAGGCGCCCCTCATCGAGATCGTCGACGTTTCCAAGGTCTACGACCTGGGGGCCGTGCGCGTCGAGGCGCTCAAGGGGGTGTCGCTCACCATCCGGCGCGGGGAGTTCGTGGCCCTGATCGGCCCCTCGGGCTCGGGCAAGTCGACGCTCATGAACACCCTCGGCTGCCTCGACCGGCCGACGTCCGGCAGCTATCGGCTCGACGGCCGCGAGGTGGCCTCGCTCTCCAAGGACGACCGGGCCCGCGTCCGCAACCGCCACCTCGGCTTCGTGTTCCAGAACTTCAACCTCCTGGCGCGGACCTCGGCGCTCGAGAACGTCGAGCTGCCGATGATCTACGCCCGCGGCGTGCCGGCGCGGCAGCGCCAGAAGCGCGCCCGGGAGGCGCTCGAGAGCGTCGGCCTGGCGGACCGGCTCGACCACCATCCCTCGCAGCTCTCCGGCGGCCAGCAGCAGCGCGTGGCGATCGCCCGGGCGCTGGTCAACGGCCCGTCGATCCTCATGGGCGACGAGCCGACCGGCAACCTCGACAGTCGCACCGGCCGCGACGTCATCGAGCTCTTCCGGCGTCTCAACGGCGAGCAGGGGCTGACGGTGATCATCGTCACCCACGACGCGAGCGTGGCCGCCGCGGCCGACCGCGTCGTGGCGCTCCGCGACGGGTGCATCGTCTCCGACGGCCCCGCCGGCGCTCACTCGTAGCGGAGCGCCTCGATCGGATCGAGCCGGGCCGCGCGCCGCGCCGGATACCACCCGAAGAACACCCCCACCGCCGCCGCGAAGGCGATCGCGCCCAGCCCCGCCGGCACGGAGACGACGATCGGCCAGTCGCTCCCCGAGGAGTAGGCGTTGATGAGGAGCGTGAGCCCCGCGGCGCCGGCCACGCCGAGCGCGAAGCCGACCGCGCCGCCGATCGCCGCCAACAGCGCCGACTCCACGAGGAACTGCCGGAGGATGTCGCCGCCGGTGGCCCCCAGCGCCATCCGCAGGCCGATCTCCTTGGTGCGCTCGGTGACGCTCACGAGCATGATGTTCATGATCCCCACGCCGCCGACGAGGAGCGAGATGCCGGCGATCGAGGCGAGCATCGCCGTCATCACGCCGGTGACCACGCCGAGGGCCTTGGCGATCTCCGTCGTGTTCTGCACCTGGAAGTCGTTGGCCTGTCCCGGCGCGATGCGGTGGCGGTCGGCGAGGAGGTGGCGGATCTCGCGCTCGGCGACGTGCATCGTGTCGACCGACCGGGCCGAGACGAGGATCGCGTGCACCCCCTTGAAGCCGTTGCCGACCAGCCGCTTCCGGGCGGTGGTGTAGGGCATGAGGAGGATGTCGTCCTGGTCGTCGCCGACGATGTTCGCCCCCTTCTTCTCGAGCACGCCGATGACGCGGAAGGGGATGTTGCGGATCCGCACGATCGCCCCGATCGGGTCGGCGGTCTGGAAGAGGCGGGCCGCCACGGTGTGCCCGACGACGCACACCTTCTCCGCCCCGGCGACGTCGCGCTCGCTGAAGAATCCCCCCCGCTTCACGCGCCAGCTGCGCACCGTCGGGTAGTCGATCCCCACCCCGAACATCTGCTTGGGGCTCCAATTGGTGCCGGCGTGGATCGCCTGCCCGGCCGCCCCCACCAGCGGCGTGGTGGCGAGCACGGCCGGGCACTCGGAGGCGATCGCCTCGACGTCCCCCTGCGAGAGCGTGGGGAGGGGCCCGAGGCGCACCCCGCCGCGCTCGCCGGTGCCGGGGATGACCACGATGACGTTGGTGCCGATCGCCGAGAACTGCCCGCGGATCATCTCCGCGGCGCTCTGCCCCACCGAGACGAGCGTCGTCACCGCGGCGATGCCGATGACCACGCCGAGGACGGTGAGCGCGGCGCGGAGCCGGTTCTTCCTCAGGGCGCGGAGGGCGAGGAGGAGCGTGACCATGCGGTGCCCGGCTCAGTCTTCCTCGGGGGCGATGCCGACCACCAGCCGCGTGCCCGGCTCCACGTCACCGGCGACGATCTCGGTGGCCCGGTGGTCGCCGATGCCGGTGGTGACGGGGACGGCTCGCAGCAGCCCGTCCGGCTCCACCGCCCAGACGTGACGGCGGCGGCGCTGCTCCTCGCCTTCGGCCTTGGCGGCGGCCGAGGGGGCCTGGCTACGCGCCTCCTCGTCGGCCTCGAGGGCCCTGCCGTCGAGGATCGCCCGGTCCGCCGGGCGGACGTGGTCGCGGAGGGGATAGTAACGGAGGGCGGCGTTGGGCACCTTCACCACGGCGTCGCGCCGGTCGACCTCGAAGGAGATCTCCGCCGTCATGCCGGGGAGGAGCTTCATCTCGGCGTTGGGCGTGGCGATCACGACCGGATAGGTGACGACGTTCTGCGCGGTGGTGGAGGCGAGGCGGATCTGGGCGATGCGGCCCTGGAAGACGTCGCCGGGGTAGGCGTCCACCGCGAACTGCACCGGCTTGCCCGACTCCTGCGCCCGGCGGATGCGGCCGATGTCGGCCTCGTCGACGGAGGCGAAGATCCGCATCTCGCGGCGCAGGTCGGGGGCGATGACGAACAGCTCGGGCGTCTGGAACTGCGCCGCGAGCGTCTGGCCGAGCTCCACTTTCCGGTCGATGACGGTGCCGGAGACGGGGGAGAGGATCCGGGTGTAGCCGAGGTTCGCCTCCGACATCTCGAGGCTCGCCTCCGCCTGCTCGATGGCCGCCTCCGCCATCACGACCTCCGCCTCGAGGCCGAGCCGGGAGAACTGCGCCTCGTCGATGGCGCTTTCGGAGATCGAGGTGGCGTTGCGCTCGGCCAGCGCCAGCGCCCTGTCCTCCGCACGGCGCGCTTGCTGGAGCCGCGCCTCGCCACGTTCGAGCTCCGCCTTCCGGGCGGCGAGCGCCGCCCGGTCCCGGGCCACGATCGCCCGGTAGGTCTGAGGGTCGATCTCGGCGAGCAGGTCCCCCTCCGCCACCTCGGCGTTGAAATCGGCGTGGAGGCCGACGATCGGGCCGGAGACGAAGGCCCCCACGTGGACCGACTGCACCGGCTCGACGGCGCCGGTGGAATTGATCACCTCGACGACGTCGCCCCGTTCGGCGGGGAGGGTGTCGAAGCGGGGACGGGTGCGGGAGGCCCACCAGGCGGCCAGCGGCTCCCGGGCGGCGAAGACGGCCCCGGCGACGACGGCGAGGAGGAGGAGGAGCTTGAGGAGGCCGCGCATGGCACCGTTCCGTCGGAAGGGGGACCGTCGGATCATACCGCGTCGGCATCGATCGGCCTCGCCGGTATTCGGGCCGAGGGAACGCCATACGATGCACGGATGCCATCCCCCCGCCCCTCCCCTCCGGTCTGCGTTCCCCCGATCCTCGTCGTCGGCGTGCCGATGCCGCATCTCCATTCGCTCGTCCGACTGTTCCACCGGGCGGGCGTTCCCTGCGACTTCCTCACCACCAACCCGAGGCTCCTCCCCACCGGCCCGGTCCGTCGGACGCTCCGCCGCGGCGTGGACGTCGACGAGGATTGGATGGCCGCGGCGCTCCGCTGGCGCGAAGGCCACGGCGGAAGGGTCGTCCTCGGCGACGACGGCCTGCTCACGGCCGTGCGTGATTCGGCGCTGCCGCCCGAGGATCAGTGCCGCCTGCTGGGAATCACCGGCCCCGGGCACCTCGATCATGTCGGCTCGAAGGCCGGCCTCGCCGAGGCACTCGCCCGCGGCGGCGTGGCGCAGCCGAGATTCCGCGTGGCGAGGGGGGCCAGTGACGCCGCGGCGGCCTGTGCGGCGGTCGGGTATCCGGTGGTCGTGAAGGTGGACCGCTCGGCGGGCGGGGACGGCGTGTTCGTCTGCCGCTCGTCGGCGGACGCCGACGCGCTCGCCGGCCGTCTCCCGCCCGGACGGCTGCTGGTCCAGGAATGGGTCGACGGCGAGACGATCGACCTCTCCGGATTCTTCGGCGCCGGCCGTCCGGTGCACTTCGTCCACGCCGAGTTCCTCGAGACCGTCGGCGGCCCCCACGCGCCGTCGAAGCGGCGCCGCTACACCCATCCCGGCGCGCTCGGCCCGGAAGTCTTCGATGCCGTCGCGGGCATGGCCGCGGCCCTCGGCCTCGACGGCTTCGCGAACCTGACGGCGATGCGCCGCCGCGACGACGGCGCGCTTCTGTTCATCGAGGCCGATCTCCGGCCGAACGTCTGGGTGGAGATGAGCCGGCACATGGGGGACGATCCGGCGCCGTCGATCGGTGCCTGGCTCGAGCGCGGGGAGACGATGGCGCGGCCGCGGCCCCCCGACGGACCCGCGACCCTGGAGATCGCCTACCTCTTCAGGCTCAGACCCCGCGACGCGTGGCTCAATCGCCACGGGGCCTGGCGGCAATTCGCCGATCACGACCCGTGGCGCGTCGTGTGTTTCCTCGCGGGCGGGCGGATCAACGGCTGGGCCCGGTCCGTCGCCCGCCGCTTCCGCCGGCACGACGGCCCCGCGCGGTGATGGCGGCCCTGTCGCCCGCCCCGCTCCGGGAGGCTATCCTCAGGACCGTTCCCCTTCGTCCGTCCGAGGTCCGCAGACACGATGGCCAAGCG
>CAWUOA010000012.1:0-21466 GCA_963923225.1 uncultured Planctomycetaceae bacterium | reverse complement strand
CCTTCGCCATGGAGGCGAAGCGCGAGTCGCTGCCGGCGGCGATCGCGCTGCTCGGCGAGGTGCTCCGCGATCCTTCCTTCCCCGCCGACGAGTTCGAGCAGCAGAAGGCCCAGTCGCTCGCCGGCATGGCCCAGATGCAGACCGAGCCGCAGATGCTCGCCGGCGTGGCCCTCGGCCGGGCCCTCTCCGATTACCCCAAGGGCGACGTCCGCTACGCCCGGAGCGTCGAGGAGAGCGTCGCCGATCTCGAGAAGACGACCCTCGACGAGGTGAAGACGCTCTGGAAGGAGCAACTCTCCGCCGCGGTGGGCGAGGTGGCGATCGTGGGCGACTTCGAGCCCGAGGCCGCGGTCGGCGCGCTGCGGAAGGCGCTCGGCGGCTGGCGGAGCTCGACGCGATTCGAACGGGTCGAACGGGAGGCGAAGGCCGCGCTCGAAGGCGGGCGCGAGGAGATCGTCACCCCCGACAAGGCCAACGCCGTGTTCACCGCCGGCTTGTCGTTCCCGCTCGACGACGACTCCCCCGACGAGGTGGCCCTCGAGCTCGGCAACTTCATCCTCGGGGGCGGCGCCCTCTCCAGCCGGCTCGGCGACCGGATCCGGCAGAAGGAGGGCCTCTCCTACGGCGTGACGTCGTCGATCTCGGTGCCGTCGCGCGGCGACGACGCCCGGTTCACGATCAACGCCATCACCAATCCCGCCAACATCGGCGCCGTGGAGACCGCGGCGATGGAGGAGCTGAAGCGGTTCCTCCAGTCGGGCCCCAGCGAGGAGGAGCTCGCGGCCGCCAAGACGGCGTGGCTCGAGGCGCGGAAGACGGCCCGCTCCTCCGACGGCACGATCGCCGGGCAGCTCGCCGCGAACCTCGATCTCGGGCGCACGATGGCCCGGGTGGCGGAGGACGAGCGGCGCGTCGAGGCGCTCACGCCCCGCGACGTCCAGGATGCGTTCCGCCGCCACGTCGATCCGGAGAAGCTCGTGATCATCCGCGCGGGCGACTTCCGCAAATGACGTCGCTGCCGCGGAGGCACTCCCCGCCGGCCATCTCCCGACGACGGGCCTGCGCGCGCTTCGGGGCGGGCCTGGCCTTGGGCTGGGCGGGCGGCGCGGCGCGCCCGGCGGCGGCCGCGGACGGGACCGGCGACGAGAGGCTCGCCGTGCGGCTGGCGGCGATCCGCGCCGAGCAGAAGATGCCGGGGCTGTGGGGGGGCCGCTTCCACGCCGACGGCCGGCGCGTCTTCGCCTGCGACGGGCTCCGTCGTGAAGGCGATCCCGACCCGGTCCGCCTCGACGACACGATCCATCTCGGTTCCTGCACCAAGGCGATGACCGCGGCGCTCGTGGCCCGCGAATGTTCGGCGGGCCGGCTGTCGTTCGGCGCCACGCTCGCCGACCTCTTTCCGGGCGAGATCGGCGCCGCTTCCCCCTGGGCCGGCGCCACGATCGAGGACCTGCTCCGCCACGAGAGCGGCGCGCCTGCCAACCCCGACTGGCACGCCCTCCACCGCGCCCATCCCGACGACGCCGTCGCCGCGCGGCGGGGGCTCGTCGCCTGGCTCGCCGAGCAGCCGCGCGGCCCCGAAGGCGAGTACCTCTATTCGAACGTGGGCTACGCCCTTGCCGGCCACGCGGTGGAATCGATCCGCGGCCGCCCCTGGGAGTCGCTCGTCGTGGAGGAGGTGCTCGCGCCGCTGGGGATCGTCGGCGCCGGATTCGGGCCGGTGCCGCCGGAGGGCGCGGCCGGACCGTGGGGCCACGTGATGCGCGACGGCACGGCGACGCCGGTGCGCGTCGACAACCCGCCGCCGCTGGGGCCCGCGGGGCGCGTCCATCTGACGATCCCCGAGTGGGCGAAGTTCGTCCTCGCCTTCGCGCGGGGGGGCACCGTCGGCCGCGACGCGTGGGGCGTGGCGGACGGCGACTGGGCCCGCCTCCTCGATCCCGGAGCCGGCTCCTACGCCGGCGGCTGGGGGACGCACGACCGGGCCTGGGGGGGCGGACGCGTCCTCTCCCACTCCGGCTCGAACACCACCTGGTTCTGCGTGGCGTGGGTGGCGCCCAAGCGCGACTTCTGCCTCCTCGGTGCGGCCAACTGCGCCTTCCCCGCGGCGGGAAAGGCCTGCGACGGCGCCGTGGCGGCGTGCCTCGACGCGGCGTTGCTCCCCTTCGGCGCCGACGGCGGCTGAGGGGGTCTTGCGGCCCGCCGCGCCGCCGGTTCGATTGGTGGCAGTGCCGCCCTCTGGAATGGAGTCCGCCGATGGCCCGCCGACCGACGAAGCAATCCGCCGCCGCGCCTCGTCGCGGGGCCGCCGCCGCCGCGAAGGTGCCGGTCGACACGCTCCTCGAAGGGGACTGCCTCGAGCGTCTCGCGTCGCTCCCCGACGCGTGCGTGCACCTGGCGTTCGCCGACCCCCCCTTCAACATCGGCTACGACTACGACACCTACGACGACCGCCGTTCCTCCGACGACTATCTCGGCTGGTCGAAGCGGTGGATGGCGGAGGTCGTCCGCGTCCTCCGCCCCGACGGCACCTTCTGGCTGGCGATCGGCGACGAGTACGCCGCGGAATTGAAGGTGATGGCGACGCGGGAGCTGGGGCTCGTGTGCCGCAGCTGGGTGGTGTGGTACTACACCTTCGGCGTCAACTGCCGGCAGAAGTTCAGCCGCTCGCACGCCCACGTCTTCCACTTCGTCCGCGACCCGGGCGCCTTCACCTTCAACGTCGACACCATCCGCGTCCCCTCGGCGCGGGAGCTGGTGTACGGCGACCGCCGCGCGGCGCCGGCCGGCCGCCTCCCCGACGACACCTGGATCCTCAGGCCGCAGGACCTGCCGGAGGGCTTCGCCGCCGATGGCGACACCTGGTACTTCCCGCGCGTCTGCGGGACGTTCAAGGAACGGTCGGGATGGCACGGCTGTCAGATGCCGGAGCAGCTCCTCGGCCGCATCATCCGCGCCTCGAGCAATCCCGGCGACCTGGTCCTCGATCCGTTCGGCGGCAGCGGCACGACGCTGGCGGTGGCACGCAAGCTCGGCCGCTCCTGGCTCGGCTGCGAGCTCTCGCCGCAGTACGCGGCGAGGATCCGGGAGCGCGTCGGCGCGGCGAGCCCGGGGGACCCCCTCGACGGGGCGCCGGAGCCGCTGAAGACCGTGCCGGCGACGCGGGACGGCAGGCGGCTCGGGGCGAGACGGGCCAAGGCCGGCCGGCGGCGTCGTGCCTCGGAGCCGGCCTTGTCCCGCACCGAGGAAACGTGATGGAATTGCCTGCCGTCCGCTCCTTCCCGCCATCGCGGAGGGGCCGGGCGGGAGCGAGGAACGCACCGTGGCAGGCAGCGGACCGAAGAAGACCCAGCCCCGCCCGGCGCCGGACGCGCGGTCCGCGCCGCCGGCGACCGGATTCACCGCCCCTCCGGCCGACGCCGGGCTGTCGATCGACCGGCTCGCCCGTGCCTTCGCCTCGATGATGGGCGTCGCCGACCCGTACGCCGCCCCGGCGACCGACGAGGCGGCGCCGGCGGTGGCCGAGGTCGATCCCTCCCCGGACCTCGACGACGCCCTCGATGCCGCGCCGCAGGACGCCGTCTGCCGGGTGAACCCCGCGTCGATCGTCGAGGCGCTGCTGTTCGTGGGCCTGCCGGGGGGCGCTCCCCTGGCAGCCGACCGCGTGGCGGGGCTGATGCGCGGCGTGCGGCCGCAGGAGATCGACGACATCGCGACCGATCTGGCCCGGCGCTACCGGGCCGACCGCTGCCCCTACGAGGTGGTGTCGCAGGGGGAGGGATGGGTGATGCGACTGCGGCCGGAGTACGCGACGTTCGGGCGGGTGGTGGAATCCAAGGCCCGGCAGGTGCGTCTCGACGCCGACGCCCTCGACGTCCTCGCGGTGGTCGCCTGGAATCAGCCGGTGGCGCGCGACCGGCTGGTGGAGCTGGGGTGCGACGCCTCGCCGAGCCTCCTCCGCCTCCTCGTGCGGCGGGGCCTCCTCGAGCTCGGGCCCGGCCCCGACGGCGAGCCCTCGTACCGGACGACGCGGAAGTTCCTCGACGTCTTCCATCTGGCGCGCATCGAGGATCTGCCCCCCCCCGACGCGCCGCCGGCGTGAGCGGCGGTCAGCCGCCGCGCCGCGCGGCGAGCCAGGCACGGGCCTCGTCGGCGCTGCCGAGCTCGCCGTCGAGTTGCAGGGCACGGAGTCGGGCGAGCGTCGCCCCCACCTCCGGGCCGCCGGGGATGCCCGCGGCGAGCAGGTCGCGGCCGCCGAGGAGCGGCGGGGGATCGAGCCGGTGCCGGGGCATCGCCAGGCGCTCGCCCACCCACTCGGCGAGCCGTCCTTTCGCTGCGGACGCGCCCGAGCCTGCCGCCACGGCGGCCCGGGCGCGGAGCACGTCGGCCAGCAGGCCGGCGTCACGGTCGGCGAGCCAGGGCTGCACGCTCGACCAGGGGCGGTCCCAGGGAGCGGCGGCGGGGCCGGCGAGGGTGTCGAGCGCGGCCCGGAGCCACGCCGCCGACTCGGCTTCGCGGTTGGAAAGCCTGAGCCTGGCGGCGATCGCCGGGACGGCTTCCGGAAGCCCCTCGGCGAGGATCGCCAGCGCCGCCGCGAGCGACGGCGACTCGAGGGCCCCGATCGTGCGGCAGGCATCGTCCCAGTCGGCCGGGCCCGCCCCGCCCCTTCCGGGTGGAAACAACTCCTCGAGCACCACTCGGGCCAGGCCGGTGTCACGCAGCAGACCGAGCGCCTGACTGCGGCCCGGGCGCGAGACCATCGCCCGGAGCTCGGCGGCCACGCGCTCCGGGCTCACCGTCGCCACCATCGGGGCGAATCGCTCGATCGCCGCGCGCGTGTCCGCTTCGAGGACGAAGCCGAACCCGGCCGCGAAACGGATGGCCCGCAGCATGCGCAGGTGGTCCTCCCCGAAGCGGAGGGCAGGCGTCCCGATCGCCCGCACCACGCCCGCGGCGAGATCGGCCCGGCCGCCGACATGGTCGTGCACGGTGCCGTCCACGGGATCGAGGAACAGGCCGTTGATGGTGAAATCCCGGCGCCATGCATCCTCGCGGGGACTCGAGAAACGCACCCCGGCCGGGTGCCGTCCGTCGGTGTACTCCGCGTCGGTGCGGAAGGTGGTCACCTCCACCTGGCCGCTTCCTTTGGGGCCGATCACGGTGATCACCCCGAAGGCCGCTCCCACCGCCAGCGTGCGCGAGCGACCGAACAGGCTCCGCACTTCGTCGGGCAGGGCCGACGTGGCCACGTCGTAGTCCGCCGGTGTCCGTCCGAGGAGCTCGTCGCGCACGCAGCCACCGGCCCACAGCGCTTCGTGACCGGCCCCCCTCAGGCGAAGGACGACCGTGCGGGCGAACGCCCGTGCCTGCTCAGGATCGGCATCGATGGCGGCCATCAGCTAGCGGCTCGCACGTTGACACGGTTCCAGGACGCTCATAGAATCCTCATGATCTTTGGCCGGGGCTGAATCGGGGCTTTTTACCCGTTTTCGAACTATTCAAGGGGGTACTCCGTACCCACTTCGGTCGAGGGGCCGGCGGAAGGACCGCGTGTTCCCGATTCGGAAAACCTTTCACACCCCTCGTCGTTCAATTCCCCCGGCATTGGTCGCGCCGGCGTGGGCTCTGCCCCGCCCATCCCGACCGTCCCTGTTTTCGGCTGGTTTCGCTTTCCATTGCGTCATTTTTTCATTCTCGTTCGTGACGTTTCCTCAGGGTGGAGGTGTTGCATGACCGTCGGCCGTTCCCCTTCGAATCGATCGGGCTTCACGCTCGTCGAGCTTCTCGTCGTGATCGCGATCATCGGCACGCTGGTGGGCCTGCTCCTGCCAGCCGTTCAGGCTGCCCGTGAAGCCGCCAATCGCAGCTCCTGCGGCAACAAGATGAAGCAGCTCTGTCTGGCGCTCCAGAACTTCCACGACAGCCGCAAGTCCTTCCCCGCAGCCGTCGACCGCTACTCGGCCACCGCCACGACCTTCAACACCAGCGCCACGGCCACCTCGCCGGCCGGGTTCAGCTGGATCGTCCACACGCTTCCTTACATGGAAGAGAACAACCTCTACAACATCCTCTCCCAGAACACCAACCGCTTCGCCCGCGGCGCGGTTCCCTTCGGCGCCAACGTGCTCGGGAGCAACGGCTCCCACGCGTCGACGACCCAGCTCCCCGGCCTTGTCTGCCCGTCGTACAGCGGCCAGGGGGTCGTTCAGATGCAGACGGGCAGCAACTTCAAGTCGATCCTCGCTGGCACCGTGCCCTACAACCAGATCGCGATCACCAACTACAAGGGCATGAGCGGCCTGCTCACCCAGGCCAAGGCGGGGAGCCCGACCTCGTCGTTGACCGACAATGGTGCGATCTCCCTCCGCAGCCCGAAGACCGGCAATTTCGACACGGACAACCTCCCGCAGTACGGCCAGCCGATGGCCGCGATGCGTGACGGCACCGCCAAGACGATCCTCCTCTCGGAGTCGAAGGAAGCGGGCAACTCGGCCTGGATCGACGGGATGCAGACCTTCGTGGTCGGCGTGGCCGACGACTCCGGCTCGCTGCCGGCCCTCACCAACGGCATCTGGGTGACCACCGGTGTCCAGTCGGCGTTGATGTACGGCCCCGCCGCCACGGCCCAGGGCCGGGTCAACATGAACCTCGGCTCCCGCGGCCTCCTCGGCAACTCCGCCTGGGGCCCCAGCAGCGACCACGCCGGCGGCCTGGTCGTGACCGGCTACTGCGACGGCCACAACGCCACGGTCAACAGCGACATCGACCCGGGCGTGTACTTCTCCCTCGTCACCCGCGACTCGGGTGAGTCGGCTTCGTCCGAGTGATCGGCCGATCCCGTCCACGGGACCTTGCATCCGGGCAGCCGGAGGGGCCTTCCCCTCCGGCTGCTTCGTTTTCGCCACCGCCTTCCCGCTCCGCTCCGCCGAATCCGATTCACGAGGTGTGACGATGGACGACCCGCTCCCGGTCGAGATCGACGTGGCCGAGGCCGCGAGGCTCCTGGCCGACCGGCCGCGGCGCCGCGTGCTCCTCCTCGACTGCCGCACCCCCGAGGAGCACGCCATCGCCCGTATCCCGGACTCGCTCCTCCTGCCGATGGCCGAGATCGCCGAGCGCGTGGACGAGCTCGAAGCGTGGCGCGACGCGGCGATCATCGTCCATTGCCACCACGGCATGCGCAGCCTGCGGGTCGCCGAATGGCTGCGCGGCCGGGGTTTTCCGGCCGTGACCAGCATGCGCGGAGGCATCGACGCCTGGAGCGCCGCGATCGACCCGGGCATCCCGGTCTACTGATCGGGCCCGCCGGCCCCGGCGAGCAGCGCCCGGATCCGATCGAGGTGGCTCTCGAGGAACGGCACCGGTCCGTCGAGGAGCGCCGGATCGAGGGCCAACTCGGGCAGCAGCCTGCGCTCGATGGCGCGGATCAATTCGTCGATGCCCTGCCCCGTCGCCGCCGACGTCGGCATCTCGCCGGGCGCGGGGCTGGCCGCGTGCGGGAGATCGGTCTTCGAACGGACGACGAGCTCGCCCGAAGCCGCAGGCGACGGCGCGCCTGCCTCGACGACCCGGAGCACGAGGTCGGCGGCCAGCTGCTCCGCCTCGGCGCGGGCGATCCCGGCCGACTCGGTCGGCCCGACCACCCGATCGTCCCCCGCCGGAACGCCGGCGGTGTCGACGAGCACCACCTCGAACCCGCCGATCACCACCGCGGTCTCGACCGCGTCGCGCGTCGTGCCCGGTTCGGGCGACACGATGCTCCTGGCGTGTCCGGCGAGGGCGTTGACGAGGCTGCTTTTGCCGGCGTTCACCCGGCCGACGACCACCACCCGCCAGGGCCGGTCGAGACGCGTGCCGATGCGTCCCGCGGCGAGGAGACGCGCGGCGAGGGCTTCCGCGTCGCGGCGGCTTCCCGCCGCGACGAGCGACTCGAGCTCGACGCAGGCCCGCTCGAACGCGCCTGCGTGCTGGCGGGCGATGATCCGCGCCGCACGCGGCCCGCGCAGTGTCGGGAAGAGGGGCAGCGCCGCTCCCCCGACCGGCCCCTCCACCGTCGCGGCCCACGTCGCGGGCGCGACGATGCGGACACCGGCCCACTCGAGGTCGGCGAGGACGGCGGCGGGGGCGGCGAGCCCGCCGTGGCAGTGGATCTCGAAGCCCCCGGTGGTCCGCACGACGACCACGTCCTCCCGGGCCAGCGCCCGATTCGCGCCCCCCCGCCATCCCCCCGATCCGACGCGCCCCGGCGGCCAGCCGGCGACGGCGGCGCCGCGGGGACCGAACGCTTCCTCCACCACGCGCAGCGCCTCCGGACCGTGGACGCCCACCACCGCCAGCGCCCCGCGTCCCGGAGGCGTGAGGAGCGCGGCGATGGTCGGCGCGTCCGGTGGCCCGCCCGGGGCGGGGCGGCTAGAAAGAGGGACCGATCGGCCCCCGGGGCCGCCGTCCGCCGCGCCGCCTGCCGTCGAGGAGAACACCATGGCCGACTGGATCGAGGAAGGGGCCCGCGCCCCGGCGTTCACCCTTTCCGCTCACGACGGGAGCACGATCGCCCTTTCCCGCCTGAAGGGTTCGCCGGTGGTCCTGTATTTCTACCCCAAGGACGACACACCGGGATGCACCCGTGAAGCGTGCGAGTTCCGCGATGCCTCCGACCGCTTCGCCGCGCTGGGGGCGGTGGTCCTGGGCGTGAGCCGCGACTCGGCCGCGGCGCACGAGAAGTTCCGGGCGAAGCACCGCCTCCCCTTCGCGCTCCTGGTCGATGCCGACCACGCCGTGGCGGAGAAGTACGGGGCATGGCGGGAGAAGACGCTGTACGGGAAGAAGTCGATGGGAATCGTCCGCAGCACGTTCGTGATCGGCGCCGACGGGCGGGTGGCGAAGGTGTTCCGGAGCGTGAAGCCGGACGGGCACGCCGAACAGGTGCTCGCCGCCCTCGCCGACCTGGCCTGAGTCGCTCCGCACGACCGCTCCGATCCCCCCGTCCGTCACCGCGAGCCTCCCGTCCGGCCCCTCCGGTGGAGCCGGCGGACGCGCCGTCTTCGCGGAAGGGGTATCGTTTTCCGGCAAGGCGGCTGCGAGCCCGCCGGCGAACCGGGCGCCCCCTCCCGCCGCGGCGTGGTCATGCAAAACTTCCTCGCCAAGTGCGTCGTTCTCGCGTTCCTCGCCGGGGGATTCGCCTTCACCGGCGACGCCACGCGCGTGCTCAGACGGGGCAGGGGCATCCTCGACGCGACGACGATCCCGAACGCCACCCCGGCGCCGTCGGCTCAGGAGCCCCCCCGCGCGGCGCCCGACGCCGGCTTGAACGAAGCGGCGTCCGGCCTCCCCGGGCCGTCGCTCCTCGCTCCGTCGCAGGCACCGGCGGACGCCGCATCGGTGCCGACCGAACAGGCGGCCGAACTGGCGGAGCAACCGGCCCCCCGTCCCTCCGACGCCCCCGTCGGAGCGCCGGTGTCGATGTCGATCCCGGCAGGGGGGCCACAGGCGGTCGACGTCCCGGGCCTCTCGGCCGGGGATCGTGTCACCGTCTGGATCGGCACGGCGACGGGCCGCGGCCGGGCCACGATGGTGGCCTTCGACATCGTCGATCCTGCCACCGGCGACGCCGTCGAACTGCGTCACGCCTCCGGTGGGGCCAACCAGGCGACGCTCGCTCCGTTCCGCAGGGTGCGGATCGCCGGCAACGTCGCACCGGGGCTACTCGGCCCCGGCCCGGTCGAGCCCGGGCGGATCGTGAGCCGCAGGTCGTTGTGCCTGGAAGCGCCCCGCGGATCGGAGCCTGCGAGGACTGGCGCCGTCCGGGAGACGACCGGCCCGGTGGTGGCCATCGCCGTCGCCCCCGCCGGCACGGTCTCCGTGAAGCCGTCGGCCCCCGCACCCGGCGGGACGCCGAAGCCGGCGCCCGCAGGCGCCGCTCCCGGCGATCGCCCCGCCGCGTGAAGGCCCGGGGCCGGGAGGGATCAGCCCTCCTCGGTCCCCTCGGCCGCCTCGCGCTCCTTCGACCAGCCGACGCGCTTCCGCGACAGGCCGATCTTCCGGTCGTCGGTATCGACGCGGAGGATCTTCACCTCGATCGGATCGCCGACCTTCACCACCTCCTCGGCGTTCTCGACCTTGTCCTCGGAGAGCTCCGAGATGTGGAGCAGCCCCTCGAGGCCGTCCTCGAGGCCGACGAACACGCCGAAGTTGGTGATCTTCGTGACGTTGCCCTTCACCACGTCGCCCGGCTTGTAGCGGGCGGGGATGTCGGTCGTCCACGGATCCTCGTGCATCTGCTTGAGGCCCAGGGCGATGCGGCGGCGCTGCTGGTCGACCGAGAGCACCTTGCACTCGATCTCCTGCCCCTTCTCGACCATCTCGCTGGGGTGCGTGACCTTCCGCGTCCACGACATGTCGGTGACGTGGAGGAGCCCGTCGATGCCGTCGTCGATCTCGATGAACGCGCCGTAGTTGGTGAGGTTGCGGACGACGCCCTTGACCACCGCGCCCGGCGGGTAGTCGGCGGCGACCTTCTCCCAGGGATTCTGCTGGGTCTGCTTCATGCCCAGCGAGATCTCCTGCTTCTCCTTGTTGATGGCCAGCACGACCACCTCGACCTCGTCACCCGGCTTGACGAGCTCGCTGGGATGGCTGACGCGCTTCGTCCAGCTCATCTCGCTGATGTGGACGAGGCCCTCGACGCCGTCCTCGAGCTTCACGAAGGCGCCGTAGCTCATCACGTTGACCACCGTCCCCTTGCAGACGGTGCCCACCGGATACTTGTCGGCGACCTTCGCCCACGGGCTCGCGGTGCGCTGCTTCATGCCGAGGGCGATCTTCTCGCGCTCGCGGTCGATGTGCAGCACCTGGACCTCGATCTCCTGGTCGATCGCCACCATCTCGCTGGGGTGGCCGATGCGGCCCCAGCTCATGTCGGTGATGTGGAGCAGGCCGTCGATGCCGCCGAGATCGACGAACGCGCCGAAGTCGGCGATGTTCTTCACGATGCCGCGGCGCACCTGGCCGACCTCGAGGGTCTCCATGAGCTGCTTCTTGCGCTCGGCACGCTCCTGCTCGATGAGGGCCCGGCGCGAGACGACGATGTTGCGGCGCTGCTCGTCGATCTTGAGCACGAGGCACTGGATGCAGCGCCCGCAGTAGTCGCCGATGTCGGCCGGCCGGCGGATGTCGACCTGGCTGGCGGGGAGGAAGACGTTGACGCCCGAGATGTCGACGAGGAGCCCGCCCTTGATCTTCCGCGTCACGTAGCCGGTGACGACGTCGTTCTCCTTCACGCTCTCCATCACCCGCAGCCAATCCTCGATGCGCCGCGCCTTGCGCTTCGAGAGGGTGATCAGGCCGCGCTGCTCCTCGAGCTGGCCATCCTCGAACTCCTCGAGGAGCACCTTGACGGTGTCGCCGACCTGCGGCGGGGGCTCCGACTCGTCCCACTCGTTCCGCGGGATGTGGCCTTCGCTCTTGTAGCCGACGTCGACGAGGACGAACTCGTCGTCGACGCGGAGGATCTTCCCCATGAGCACGGAATTGACCGCCAGGGTGGAGGTTCCGACGGCGTATTCGCCGGAGTCGGATCCTCCCATCGCCTGCTCGATCTCCCGATCGAGCTCGTCACCAAGTTCCAGTTCGCGGATGAGGTTGCGGTTGACCATGCGTGTGGGGGTTTCGGGAAAACGGGTTGGAGGAAGGGGACAGCGGGCCACGGAAGGGGAAACCGACGAGTGTAGCAGCCTGACCAGGCCCGAACAATTCGACGTTTTGCCTCTCCCGCCCGGCTTTCCCGATCGCGCCGGCAGGGCCCGCCGTCACGATTCGGCCCCGCGGGGCCGATGACTCGAACATGACACCCCTCCACCGCACCACCCGCCGCGCCCTCCTCCGCACCGGGCTGGCCACCGGCCTGGCACCGTGGGTCCTGCGGGGCGCCGCGACGGTGGCCCGCGCCCAGTTCGCCGACGACCCGATCCCTCCGACCGGGCCGACGATCGGCGATTCCCGTCGCGTCCCCTACCGGGTGGGGATGACGGTGGTCGCCTCCGGCGGGCCATGCCGCGGGATTTACGCCACCCTGCCGGTGCCGGCCGACTGGCCCGAACAGAAGGTGGAGATCGTCTCCGAGGACGCCTCGGCCGACGTCCGCGCCATCCGCTACCGCACGCTCCCGGCGGGCGTGAAGCAGATGATCGTCGACATCCCCGAGCTCCCCGCCGGCCAGCAGGCGAAGGCGGTGCTCACGCTCGCCATCGACCGCGCCGCACTCCTGCCCCCGGCCGATCCCTCGGGGCTCTCGATCCCGGAGAAGCCCTCCAAGGAGCTCAAGCCGTTCCTGGCCTCGAGCCCGTCGATCGAGACGCGCCACCCGAAGGTCACGAAGTTCGCCAAGTCACTCGGCGAGGGCCTCGAGGGCTGGGCGAAGGTGGAGGCGATCTACGACGGCGTGCGGGAGAAGGTCGAGTACCGCAACGGGCCGCTGAAGGGGGCGGCGCGCGCCCTCGCCGACGGGTGGGGGGACTGCGAGGAGCTCACCTGCCTGTTCATCGCCTGCTGCCGGATCGAAGGGATTCCGGCGCGGACGGTGTGGGTCGAGGGGCACTGCTATCCGGAGTTCTGGCTGGCCGACGGCGAAGGGCGCGGCTCGTGGTTCCCCTGCCAGGCGGCGGGAGCCCGGGCGTTTGGCGGCATGCCCGACCAGCTCCCGATCCTGCAGAAGGGGGACTCCTTCCGCGATCCGGACCGGCCCGGCAAGCCGCTGCGCTACGTCTCGGAGTTCTGCCGCGGCGCGGCGGTCGCGGGGGGCGGATCGCCGCAGATCGACTGGATCCGCGGCGCCGCCTGACGCCACGACGTGCCGCCGGCCTCCGCCGATCGCCCGGCGAGCGCCGTTCAGGTGGCGGCCGCGGGCTTGGAATCCCCCTCGACGAGCGAGGGATCGTCGCCGAAGCGCGGAGCGTTCTCGCGGGCCGACGGGGCGAACCAGCGCGGCACGATCGGCAGACCGGCCTCCTTCCAGATCGCCTCGAGACGGTCGCCGGCCAGGCGGACGATCTTCTCACGTCCACGGCCGGTGAGGGTGGCGCGATCGGCCCACGGGGTCACCGGTCCCTCGAACCCGGCGTTGCGGGCCTCGACGAGGACCTGGGCCGCCGGGATGACCTTGGTCTCGCCCGGCATCAGCCGGTGGATGTGGCTCAGCTCGGCGACCGCCATCTCGCGCGGCGCGTCGGAGAGACGGACCTCGACGATCCGGCCGGCGGGAATCGTGCCGATCACCGAGAGCGGCTCGCCGGTGAGGTGGAGGGCCCAGGCGTCGACCACGATCCCGACGCTCGGATGCGACGCGTTGACCAGCCCGATCAAGCCCTCGTACGTGTGGATGAACTGGTACGCCTTCCCCGCGCGGGCCTCGACCTCGGGCGCCAGCGCCAGGCCCAGCGTGATGTCGTACTTCGAGAGCAGCGCACCGAGCGCGTCGAGACGCTGCCGGTAGAGCTCGAAGAAGTCCTTGAAGGAGTGATCGTCCGACGCGGGGGCCACGGTGACCACCGCACGGGTGGCCTCGGTCGCCTTGGCGAACTCCAGCCGCGCCGGAAGCTCGGCGAGCTCGGCCTTGAAGGCGGCGTCGTCGCCGATGAGGGAGATCGGGAGGTGGAAGACCCCGCACTTCAGCCGGGCGCTGACCATCAGCCGGCGGGCGTGCTCGACGCCGAAGGCCTCGGCCTGCTGCTGGAAGTCGACGATGTCGATGTCCATGGCGTCGAAGCCGAAGGAAAGGGCCAGCTCGATGAGCTCGCTGGGGCGGCCGGAGAGGGGCAGACCGACGGTGCTGAGGTTGCGGAACATCGAGGAGGGATCTCCTTGCTGGATCTCAGTGGTTCGGGGGGGATGGTGTTCGGGACGGGGGCGGCGATCGGGACGGCCCTCGGGGGGGCCGGCCGGGCCGGACGGAGGGCGCCGCCGGGGAAGGGGAAGAGTATGCCCGACGGGGCGGCTCCGTGGAAGCGGGCGATGCGGTACGCTGCTCTCCCCTCCCGTCCTCACCCGCCACCGGCCGATCATGACCCTTTTCGAAGCGATCACCCTGGGAGTCGTCCAGGGCCTCACCGAGTTCCTGCCGGTCTCGAGCACCGCCCATCTCCGGGTGATTCCGGCCCTCCTCGGCTGGAACGATCCCGGGGCCGCCTATTCCGCGGTCATCCAATGCGGCACGCTGGCGGCGGTGGTGGCGGCGATGTGGGGCGACATCACGGGGCTCGCCCGGGGGTTCCTGGCGGGCCTGCGGTCCGGGAAGCCATGGGCCACGGTCGAGTCGCGGGTCGCGATCCTGATCCTCCTCGGGACGATCCCGATCGTGCTGGCCGGGCTCGCGTTCAAAAAGCTGATCGAGGGTGAGGCCCGGCGGCTGGAGGTGGTCACGGGGGCGCTGGTGGCCGCGACGCTCTTGATGGCGGCGGCGGAATGGGTGGCCCGGACCCGGGAGCGGAGACACCAGGCGGGTCGGTCGGGGCTGGAGGGGGTTTCCACGGCCGACGGCCTCGGCATGGGAATGGCCCAGACGCTCGCCCTCATCCCCGGCATGTCGCGCAGCGGCGTCACGATCTCCGCCGGCATGCTCGGCGGCCTCGACCGCCGCACGGCGGCCCGCTTCTCCTTTCTCCTCTCGCTCCCCGCGGTCGCCGCCGCCGGCCTCCTCGAAGCCTGGCAGGAACGGGAGGGAATCTTCGGCAACGCCGACGGTCTCGTCGCCACCCTCGCCGGCACCCTCGCGGCGGCCGTCGTCGGCTACGCCTCGATCCGCTGGCTCCTGCGCATGCTCGGCAGCCACTCCCTCTGGCCGTTCATCGTCTACCGCCTGCTTTTGGCAGCTTTCCTCGCCTGGGCGATCGTCTCGGGGCGGGTGGCCTAGGGGGGCGGAGAGAGCGGCCCCCCGCCGCAACCCGGAAGGCTCCCGACCGTACAATACTCTTGGATCGGGGGCCCATTTCCGGAGGACGCCGACATGTCCCTGCCTGGCTGCCGCGGCGCTGACGACCGAGACGCTGGATACCGGGCCGCGGGCGATCGGGGCGGCTGGCGGCCCCTCGTGGCGGCGCTGCTGACGGCATGGGCGGTCGCGTCGGCGTGGGCCGGCCCCGCCGTCGCCGGCGAACCGGCCGCCCCCGACTGCTCCGACGAGGCGTTCTTCCGCCGCGTCCACCTCGACCTCGTCGGCCGCCAGCCCCGCCCGGACGAGGTCGCCGCCTTCGTCGCCGATTCGGCGCCGGACAAGCGCGCCTTCACCGTCGATCGGCTTCTCGCCGACCCTGGCTGGGCCAAGAACCAGGCCCGCTACTTCCGCGACGTGATCCTCTACCGGCGCACCGACCCGCGCGCCGCGGCGATGGCGGCCCCGCTCGAGGACTGGCTCGTCGAGCGACTCTCGGGGGACGCCTCCTGGGACCGCATCGCCCGCGATCTGATCACCGCCACCGGCTCGCCCGGCGAGCACGGGGAGACGGCGATCATCATGGCGCAGATGGGGGAGACCTCCGACATCGCCGCCGAGGTGTCGCGGATCTTCCTCGGCATCCAGGTGCAGTGTGCGCAGTGCCACGATCACAACACCGACCGCTGGAAGCGGGAGCAGTTCCACGAGTTCGCCGCCTTCTTCCCCCGGATCTTCATCCGCCCCGCCGGCGGCAAGGGCATCGACCGCTTCGAGGTGGTGTCGTTCGACGCCGAGCCGCGGCGCCTGCGCGGCAAGAACCCCGACAATCCCCGGCGCGGTGATCTGGAGCACGTCATGCCCGACCGCGACGACCCGTCGAAGCCGGGCACGACGATGACGCCGCGGTTCTTCCTCACCGGCCAGTCCCTGCCGCAGGGAACCTCCGATCAGGAACGGCGTCAGGCGATCGCCGAATGGATCACCGCGCCGTCCAATCCCTGGTTCGCCCGCGCGGTCGTCAACCGGCTGTGGGCGGAGCTGGTGGGGGAGGGCTTCTATCCCGCGATCGACGACATCGGCCCCGACCGCGAGCCGGCGTCCCGCGAGCGTCTCGACGACCTCGCCGCCGGCTTCACGGCGCACGATTCCGATCTCCGCTGGCTCATGCGCGCCATCTGCACGGCGCCGGAGTACGCCCGGGAGAGCCGGTCGCGGGCGAGCGACCGGCGCGAGGGCTTCGCGGCGATCTGCCCGCAGCGATTGCGGGCGGACCAGCTCTTCACCCAGCTCATGGACACGCTCGGCACCAACGAGGCCCGCGCCGAGGAGCAGCTCCGCCGCCGCGGCGGCCCGCTTCCCGAGGAGGCGATGCAGCGGCTCCGTATCGGCACCCCCCGCAACCGCTTCACCCAGGTGTTCGGCTTCGACCCCAGCATGCCGCGCGAGGAGGTGGTGGGCTCGATCCCCCAGGCGCTGCTCCTCATGAACGGCCCGCAGTTGGCCACGGCGATGTCCGCCGACCGGCCGGGCACGGTGCTCTCGCGATTGCTCCGCACCGAGCCGGATGACGCCGTCGTCACGCGGGCCCTCTACCTGCGTGCCCTGGCCCGCGAGCCGAGCGAGGACGAGCTCCGCACCTGCCTCGACCACGTCGCCGAGCGGGGCGACCGGGCGGAGGCGTTCGAGGATGTCTTCTGGGCGCTGGTGAACTCGGCCGAATACCTCTACAGGCGTTGAACAGGAGCCTTGCCATGGCCACCCGTCGAGCCCTTCTCCGCACCGCCGGCCTGGCCGCGGCGGGCCTCGTCCTCCCCGGCGCCGGCTGGGGCACCGTCGCCGCCCTCCACGCCGGGGAGCTGCGCCGCCGCCACAAGGCCTGCATCCTGCTTTGGATGCAGGGGGGGCCGTCGCAGTTCGAGACCTTCAGCCCCCTCGAGGACCACGCCAACGGCGGCGGCACGAAGGCGATCGCCACCGAGGTTCCCGGCACGCGCTTCGCCGAGCACTGGACGGAGACCGCCAAGGTCGCCGACCGCCTGGCGGTGATCCGCTCGATGACGAGCCGGGAGGGGAGCCATCCGCGGGCCACGTACCTCCTCCACACCGGCTATCTGCCGATCCCCGGCGTCCGCCATCCGACGCTCGGCTCGATCGTCGCCAGCCGGCTCGCCGCCGCGGCGCCCGACGACGAGGCCTCCGACCTGCCGCCGGTCGTCCGCATCGGCGCCCGCGGCCGCGGCGACTCCGGCGCCGGCATCCTCGGCACCGCCTGGGAGCCCTTCGAGATCGCCGACCCGACCGAGCCCCCCGCCAACACCGCGCCGCAGGTCGACGCCGAACGTCACCGCCGCCGCCTCGACCTCGGCGGCCGTCTCGCGGCCGGCTTCGCGGCGCAGCTTCCCCAGGAGGCGGCCGATCACGCGAGCCTCCTCGACCGCGCCAGCCGTTTCATCCACAGCCCCTCGATGGCGGCCTTCGACGTCTCCCGCGAGCCGGAGTCGGCCCACGCCCTCTACGGCGAGGGGGCCTTCGCCGCCGGCTGCCTCCTCGCCCGCCGCCTCGTGGAACACGGCGTGTCGTTCGTCGAGGTGGTGTGCGACGGCTGGGACACGCACCAGGACAACGCCGAACGCACCGCCACGCTCGCCGGCAGGGTGGACCGGCCGATGGCGGGGCTGATCCGCGATCTCGGCGACCGCGGGCTCCTCGACGACACGCTCGTGGTGTGGATGGGGGAGTTCGGCCGCACGCCGCAGATCAATCCGCGCGGCGGCCGCGACCATTTCCCGCGCAGCTTCAACGCCGTCCTCGCCGGCGGCGGCGTCCAGGGGGGCCGGGTGGTGGGCCGCACCGACTCCCGCGGCGTCGACGTCGAGGAGCGGCCGGTGACCGTCCCCGATCTCTTCGCCACCTTCTGCCACGCCACGGGCATCGATCCGGCGCACGAGAACCTCGGCCCGTCGGGCCGGCCGGTGAAGCTCGTCGACGGTGGCAAGCCGGTGACGGAGGTTTTCTAGCCGTCAGCGGCCGGTCGGCACGGCGGCCATGTCGATGCCGAGACGCTTCGCCTTCTTGTAGAGCGTCGTACGGTTGATGCCGAGCGCCTTGGCCGCGGCGTCGCGGCGCCAGGCGTGGCGCTCGAGCGCCTCGAGGATCAACTGCCGCTCGGGCACCGCCAGCGCCGAGCGGAGCGGGCCGTGCGGCGTGGCCGTGGCCGGCCGCGCGGCGAGCAAGCCCGGCGGCAGGTCGGCGACGTCGACGGCCGGGCCGGTTCCGAGGAACACCCCCCGCTCCACCGCGTGCTCCAGCTCGCGGACGTTGCCCGGCCAGTCGTGGCTCAGCAGCGCCTCGAGCGCCGAGGGGGTGAATCCCTCGACCACCCGGCCCGCACGGACGGCGGCGCGGGCGAGGAAATGGCCGGCGAGGAGGGGGATGTCGCCGCGCCGCTCGCGCAGCGCCGGCATCTCGATCGTCACCACGTTGATCCGCCAGAACAGGTCCGCCCGGAAGCGTCCCGCGGAGACCAGCGCCCCCAGGTCCTCGTGCGTGGCCAGCACGATCCGGGCGTCGACCTTCCGTGTCGAGCCTCCCCCCACCGGTTCGAACTCCCGCTCCTGCAGCACGCGCAGGAGCTTGACCTGCAGCGCCGCGGAGGCCGTGGCGATCTCGTCGAGGAAGATCGTGCCGCCGTCGGCCTGGGCGAAGCGTCCCTCCCGGGCACCGGCGGCGCCGGTGTAGGCGCCGGCGACGTGGCCGAAGAGCTCGCTCTCCAGGAGCGTCTCCGACAGGCTCCCGCAGGCCACCTCGACGAAGCGGCCGTCGCGACGCCGGCTCGCCCGGTGGATCTCCCTGGCCAGGAGCGACTTGCCGGTGCCGCTCTCGCCGGTGACCAGGATCGTCACCCCGGTGTCGGCGACGCGGCGGACGACCTCGAGCACCCGGCGCACGGCCGGCGAATCGCCGAGCACCGCGCCGGCCGGGGCCGCGGCGGCGGGCGCGACGGCGGCCTCGGGCCGCCGTGCACGCCCCTCCAGCACCGCCAGGAGCGTGCCGTCGGCGACGGGCAATTCGAGGCACGAGTCCCAGCCGTCGTTCCGCGCCCCCGGAGCCACCAGCGCCACCAGTCGCGTTCCGGCATGGCGCGCCGTCAGGGCGGCGCGCAGGCTCCGCCCGCCCTCCGCCGCAGGCCCCCCGGCCACGACGAGGCACTCGACACGGCCGCGCGCCATCCTCCGCCGCGCCTCGTCGACCGAGCCGACGGCGGCGGCGTGCCAGCCGAGTCCGCAGAGCCAGGCGGCACGGTCCGACGCGGCGCGACGGTCGGTGTCGATGACGATCACGCGCCGACGCACAGGGAGCGGCTCGGGCCGGTCGGTGGCGACGGCCGTCCAGTGGCCGGCGGGAACGCAGTCGGGCTCGAGCGGGGCGGTGGCCATGTCGGCTCCCGTGGACGCGAAGTCTCCACAGGTACCTAGGTCGCCGAATGGCGACGGAAAAGTCGCCGCAGGGCGACAATCCTGCCCGGCCGGCGCCGTCGCACCCCACGACCGGCACGACCCGCGCCACCCTCAGGCGGAGGGTCAGTCGCCCCCCGCCGGGCGCTCGCCCGGACCGGCCTCGGTGCCGTGGCCGTGGGTCCCGCGGTGCGCCTCGGCGATGCCGACCGCGTCGACGATCCGGTCGGCCGCCGGGCCGAAGATCAGCTCCTTGTTCTCGAAGAGAGCCTCGGGGTCCTTGTCGAGCATCTGCATCCGCCGCTTGCGGAACCAGAAGAAGGCGACGACGGCGAGCACCGCCAGCGACGCCGCCGCCAGCGTGAGGCCTCGCTCGGCGGAGCGGATCAGGCCGGTGATCCGGTCCCCGAAGGCGTAGGAGAGGCCGAAGAACCCGCCGATGACCACCGAGGCGCAAAGGAGATCCGCGAGGAGGAACCAGCGGTACTTCACCTTGAGCATGCCGGCGGTCAGATAGAAGGGGCTCCGCAGGCCGACGAGGAACCGGGCCACGAAGAAGGCCTTGATGCCGTGCCGCTGGATGAGGTCCTCGATCGTCTTCTCACGCTCCGGCGTGAGGAACCCGGACCACCAGGGATGCGTGCGGAGCACCCGGGCCCCGAAGAACCGACCCACCCCGTACATCAGGCTGTCGCCGAGGAGGGCTCCCAGCAGGCACGCCGGCAGGGCGTAGTACCACTGCAGTCCCCCGGCTCGGCTGGCCACGCCGGCGGCGACGATCGGCACCTCCTCGGGGACCGGCAGACCGATACCGGTCAGGGTGAGGAAGAGCACGATGCCGAGGTACGACCCCTGCTCGAACCATTCGATCATGGGCTGGAGAGTCGGCGGGGCCGGAAGGGTGGGCAGGGGGGAACGGTGAGCCTCCGGGGAAGTGTACCCCCGGCCCGCCCATGGAGGCAGAGCGATGTTCGCGGCCCGTGCGCCCTTGATCGTCCACCGTTTTTTTGGGACACCCCGGCACCGGACCGGGGGGACCGGCGCCCCTCCCCGGGTCCAGGCATGCGGCACCGACCACCCCATTCCAGGCGATTCGAGCCTCCTGGCGGGGCCGTTCCACGGACGCTGGCGATCGCCGCGGCGGCGCTGCTCGTCCCGGCGGCCGCCGTGTGGGGAGCGGAAGCGACTCCGACCGTCCCCGACGCCGCGCGCGACGCCCCCTTCCCCTGGACCCGATTCCTCGCCGAGGCGTTCCCCGAGGGCCTCGCCCCGGATCGGTCGCGCGAGCCCCACACGATCCGCGAACCGGGGCCCGACACGGCCAATTATCCCAACAGCCCCGAGACGCTCCCCCGCGGTGCGGTGTACCTGGAGACGAGCCCCGTCTTCTGGACCTCGGCGATCAGCACGATCCAGCCCGCCTCCTACAACGCCGAGGCGCTGCTGCGCATGGGACTCACCGACCGGGTCGAGTTCCGTCTCTATTCCAGCGGGTTCACCTGGCAGGCAGCCGGCTTCGGCCAGGGGCAGACCACCGGGTTCTCGCCGCTGATCTTCGACACCAAGATCCATTTCTGGGAGGAGAACCGGGAGTGGTTCCTCCCCGCGGTCGGCTTCGAGGCGTTCATCCAGACCCCCTGGTCCTCGCCCGCGTTCAATGCCGGCACGCAGCCGGGGCTGATGATGCTCTTCCGCAACACGCTCTGGGGGGGCGTCACCGCGGAGTGGAACGTCGGCTTGGCGGCCGACTCCACCGCCGGCGGCGGCTACACGCCGGTCGACATCGTGCAGTGGGCCTTCACCAAGTCGATCACCGACGACTTCGACCTCTTCATCCACGGCTTCCAGAACGAATCGGCCATGCCGAGGCTTTCCGCGCAGACCGTCGTCGGCGGCGGCTTCATCTGGTACCCGAGCGACCGGGTCTCGGTGTACGGCAACTGGGGCGCCGGCACCGACAAGAGCGGCCCCGCGTCGACGTTCCAGCTGGGGGTGGCGGGCTCGTTCTAGTTGTCCCGTGGTCGACGCCCTCCTGGCCGTCGACCACTCGGTCGGCCGCGGAACGCCGAGGGTTCCGCTCGCCGACGGC
>CAWUOA010000011.1:0-22011 GCA_963923225.1 uncultured Planctomycetaceae bacterium | reverse complement strand
GCAGCGTGGCGACGAGCGTCTTCCCCTCGCCGGTCTGCATCTCGACGATCGCCCCCCGGACCAGGGCGACGCCGGCCAGCAGCTGCACGTCGTAATGACGCATCCCGTTGGCCCGGCGGCCCGCCTCGCGCGTGGCGGCGAAGCTCTCCACCATCAGCGACTCGATCGGCTCCCCCGCCTTGGCCCGGTAGGAGAGCGCCCGGGCGAGACGGCGGAGCCCGGCGTCGCTCTGGGCCGCCATCTCCGGAGCCAGGGCCTCGACCTCGGCGACGATCTGCCGCGCGGAGGCGTCGATCAGGGATCGCGAGCCGGGGGCGATCCCCTTGAGCCAGCCGAGCCAGTCTCGTGTGGCGGTCACATCCCCTCCCCGGCGGGCGCCGACGGCGCCGCCCGGCTCACTGCGGTTCGAATTGCTCGCGGCTGGCGACCGGCAGCCGCAGCTCGACGCGCTGCCGGCCGCGGAAGACCCCCAGCGACACGGTCCGGTCGGTGGGGGTGATGCTCACGAGGCTCACCAGATGGTCGTCGTCGTCGATCGGCTGGCCGTCGAACTCGAGAATCACGTCGTCGGGGCGGATCCCGGCCGAGTCCGCCGGCGATCCCTTGGTGACGCCGGACACCCGAGCACCGACCGCGCGGACCATCCCCAGCCGCTCGGCGGTCCGCTGTGAGAACGACCGGTCGAGGGTCACGCCCAGGTAGGCTCGCGACACCGTGCCATGCTCGACGAGCTGGCGGGCGACGAAGAGCACCATCGGCACCGGGATCGCGAAGCCGATCCCTTCGCTGCCGCCGGAGTTGCTGGCGATCGCCGTGTTCACGCCGACGACCTCGCCGCGGAGGTTCACCAGCGGCCCTCCGCTGTTGCCCGGGTTGATCGCGGCGTCGGTCTGGATGAAGTCCTGGAACTTCACCCCCTCGTCGCCGAGCTCCAGGTCGCGCCGGCCCTTCGCCGAGACGATGCCGAGGGTCACCGAATGGGAGAGGCCGAAGGGGCTGCCGATCGCCAGGACGGTGTCGCCGATCTGCACGCCGTCGCGCTCCGCGAGACGGGCGGGGACGAGGTCGTCACCCGGCACGGCGAGGACCGCCAGGTCGGTGGCCGGATCGGTCCAGGCCCGCTCCGGGCGGAGCTCGCGGCCGTCGTCGAGGCGGATGACGATGTTGTCGAGCTCGGCGCCGTTGACCACGTGCCGGTTGGTGATCACCACCATCCGATCGGCCACGCGGGCGATGACCCCCGAGCCCGCTTCGTCCTCGTCTCCCTGCTTGGCTCCCCGGGAGGTCTTGGGGGCCGGCTTGCGGGCGTCGATGTGGACCACGCAGGGGCGGAGGAGGAGCGAGAGCCGGCGCAGCTGGGCTCCCTGGCGCTCGAGCTCCTCCGCGTCGCGCTCGAGCTGGCCGTAGAGGCGGTCACGCTCCGACTCGGAGAGCCGGGGAGCGCGGAGCGGATCGACCCGTCCGGAGGCGGGGTCGGCTGCGGCACCGTCGGCTGCGGGGATCGGCGCGAGTCTCGGCGGTTCGTCCGCCGCCACGCCGCCCGCGAGGCAGCACGCGGCTGCGGCAAGAACAAGCATTGGCCACGCCGTCATCGGCCGGTGCATGGAGCAGGCTCTCGGAGGGACTCGCCGGACCGCGGCATCATACCCGGCCGCCGCGGACCATGCGGACCGCAGTCCCCGGAGGGGCGCGCGGCTCCGGCCCCTCGGGCGGGGCCGGAGCGATCGCGAGTCCACGGAAAGCCCGATCAGGAGACGTCGATCTCCATGTCGGCCGACTCCTCGAGCGCCGGCCGCTCGTACCGCGAGCCGCCGTCCCGCTCCGAGTCACGCTGGCAGTCGATGCACATCGTGGCGTAGGGGAGGGCGTCGAGCCGGGCCATCGAGATCTTCTTCGAGCAGCCCTCGCAGATGCCGTACTGGCCGAGCCGCATTCGCTCGAGCGCGTTTTCGATGCTCGCCAACTCACGGCTCTCCACCTCGGCCAGCTGCGAGCTGATCTCGTCCTGGGCGGTGTCGAGCGCGGCGTCCACGACGTCGCTGGTCGACTCGCCATGGAGCTCCCGGAGGAGCGAGAGATCGCCGGCGAGGGCGCTGCGCAGCGCGTCGCGCCGCCGGATGAGGATGGCACGGAGATCGAGAAGGGCGTCTTTTCTGGCCATGGTTGTTGCTCCTCGTCCGCCTGGCAGCCCTGGAAAGCCCTGCCGCGAGCGGTCGCACCCAATAGTACGGGGCTGTCGAAGGATGGTTCGGCCGGGTGGCAATTCGCACTGATCCAATCGAAAAAACCGGGCAAAAGGATCGTGACAGTTGGCGGGGCCCGGAGAAATCCCCCAAAGGTCCGCCCTTCCGGGGGGCTGGGGGGCATGGGCCGGCCCTGCCGGTGGCCGCCCGGGCCCTCCGACGGCGGGGCGGAAGGGCGCCCTGCGGCTCCCGGTGGCCGGGCCGGGGTCAGTCGCCCTGGAGCGTGATCACGAGGCGGCGCGGGCCCCCCCGGTCGCGGTGCTCCCCGAGCCAGATCCCCTGCCAGGTGCCCAGGCAGAGCCGGCCGTCACGGACAGGAATGGTCACCGACGTGCCCACCAGTGCCGCCTTCACGTGGGCCGGCATGTCGTCGGCCCCCTCGAGCGTGTGCCGCCAGGGGAACGACTCCGGCGCGATCCGGTCGAGGGCCATCGCCAGGTCGCGGGGCACGTCCGGGTCGGCGTTCTCGTTGATCGAGAGGCTCGCCGAGGTGTGGCAGACGAAGGCGTGGAGCAGGCCGATCCGGATCCCGGCCAGTTCGGGCACCGCCTTCTCCACCTCGCGCGTGACGAGATGGAAGCCGCGGGGCAGGGGAGGGAGGCGGATCTCGCGCTGGTGCCAGGGCATGGAAGGGGTCAGGGAGTGTCACCGGCGCCGAAGCACCAGATCGTGCCGTCGCCCGACGGGAGGACGATCGAGCCGTCCGCCACCGCGGCCGACGAGGTGAAGCCGTTGCCGGCGTCGAACTCCCAGAGCTTGGCGCCGTCGGCTGCGGCCAGCACGGCGATCTTCCCGGCCGAGTCGGCGACGATCGCCCCGAGGGAGTCGCCGCCGGCGCCGTCGTCGAGGTGGACGACCACCGGCGAGGCGTCGACCCGCCCACGCATTCCCTGCCGCCATTTCCGCTCGCCGTCGGCGATGGCCAGCGCCTCCACCGCCCGGCCGCGCGTGCCGACGAGGGCCAGGTCGCCGGCGATGGCGGCGCTCGAGCGGTAGGCCTGGCCGCTCCCCTGCGGGGCGAGCTTCCAGGCAGGTTTGCCGGCGCCGACGTCGATCGCCCAGAACACGCCCCCCTCGCTGCCGAAGAGGGCCCGGTCGCCGGCGGCGGCGGGCGTGGTGCCGGTGGGGCCGTCGATCGGCACCTCCACCTCCTCGGCGCCGGTGACGGCGTCGATGACGTGGAGGCGTCCGTCGCAGCCGGCCAGCAGCACCTTGCCGGCGGCCACGGTGGGGGAGCAGCGGATCTGGTCGGCGATGGTGTGCTTCCAGGCGAGCGCGCCGTCGGCGAGGCCGAGGCAGACGAGCGTCGCGTCCTGGCTGCCGACGAGGACGCGCGTGCCGCCGTCGGTCGGGAGGAGCGTGGGGCCGCCGGAGATCTCGGCGCCGCTCTCGTGCGTCCAGCGGAGCGTCCCGTCGGCGGCGTCGAAGGCCCGCACCATGCCGGCCGCGTCCCCCACGACCACCACCGGCGGGTCGAGCGACACCGCCGCCGACGAGGGGAAGCCGACGTCGGTCTTGAACGACCAGAGCGTGCGGCCGTCGTCGAGCGCGAGGCAGTGGAAGGTGCCGTCGAGATCCCCCACGAAAACCCTTCCCGCCGCGATCACCGGGGTGGCGTCGAAGGCGGTCTTCTCCAGTTGGCGGTGCCAGCGCTCGGCCAGGGGGAGGCGGAAGCGGGCGGCCGACCTGCCGGTGCCGGCGAGGACCCCGCGAAACGTCGGCCAGGCGTCGGCGGGGGCCTCCTCGGCGGTCGCGGCGGAATGGTCCGCCGTCGCAGCCGGGGAATCGGCGGCGGTGACCGGGGTCGACGGGAAGACGGCGCCGATCGTGGCGGCGATGGCGACCGCGAGGATCGCCGGGCGGCGGGCGAGGGTGGTCATCGGGCCTCCTCGTAGAGCCGGGCGAGATCGTCGACGGCCACGGGACGCGGATTGAAGCCGGCCGTCCACTGATTCGCGGCGGCGGCGGCGAGCCAGCCGGTGTCGGGTGAACCGATGCCGGCACGCTCGAGCGACGGCGCGAGCCCGCCGGCGGCGATCACTCCGGAGAGCCAGTCGGCGAGACGGTCGCCCGCCTCCGCGGCCGGCGTGCCGGCGAGTCCGGGCAGGCACTCGGCCAGTTCGGCGTAACGGGCCGCGGCCTCCGGCGAGCCCGAGGCGTTGAAGCGGACGACGTGCGGCAGCATGAGGGCCACCGCCTGCCCGTGGACGACGTCGTGGGCCGCGGTGAGCGGGTTGGCCAAGGCGTGCGCGGCGCCGAGCATCGAGTTCTCGATCGCCATTCCGGCCCAGGCGGCGCCGAGTTGCACGCGCTCCCGTGCGGCGACGTCGCCGGAGTCGGCGAAGACGCGCGGCAGCCCGTCGGCGAGGAGGCGGAAGGCCTCCCGCGAGAAGAGCCGCGAGGCGGGGGTGGCCGCCCGGCTGACGTGGCTCTCCACGGCGTGCGAGAGGGCGTCGATGCCGGTGAGCGCCGTGACGCGAGGCGGCTGCGTGAGCGTGAGGAGGACGTCGAGGACGGCGACACGAAACGCCGCCCGCGGATCGCCGCAGGCCATCTTCACGTGCGTCTCGGCGTCGCTCACCAGGGCGAACGACTGCGTCTCGCTCCCGGTGCCTGCCGTGGTGGGGACGCCGATCGAGGGGAGCATCGGCCCGGTGGCCTTGCCGCGGCCGTGGTAGTCGTGCATCCGGCCGCCGCAGGAATGGACGAAGTTGATCCCCTTGGCGCAGTCCATCGAACTGCCGCCGCCGATCGCCACGAGGAGGTCGGGGCGGAAGGCCCGGGCCACCTCCACCCCCGCGGCGACGTGCGCGGTGGTCGGGTTCTCGTCGACGCCGGTGAAGGTGGCGACGGCGAGGCCCCCCTTCTCGAGCGCCGCCGTGCCGAGAGCGGTGTGTCCGGCGCGGACCACGCCGGGGTCGCTCACCACGAGGGCCCGCGTGCAGCCGAGCTCACGCGCGAGCGCCCCCAGCCGTGCCACGGCTCCCGCGCCGACCACCAGGCGGGTGGCGGCCCTGAACTCGAACGGCTGCGGCGGATCGCTCATCGGTGGCCTCCGCCTCTGGTCAGGCACGCGCGTCGTCGGCCAGTTGCAGGGCCCGCGAGCGGTAGAGGAAGTCGATGATGTTCCCCTCGTGCGGCTGGAGCCAGTCGAGCTTCGTCGTCGGCACCGGGCCGAGGTTCAGACGGTCGATCTCGGTCGAGTCGACCAGCGCCCGGCGGAAGGTCTCGTCGAAGGTGATCGCCGTGCCGACGAGCGTCGGGCCGATCCGCTCGAGCATGTTCGCCTGCGGGCACTTCACCACCGCCACGAAGGGGAACATGTACTCCGCTTTGGCGATATTCGGCTCGTGCGACGAGCAGTGGACGACGACCGGCCGCAGCCAGCCGCAGCGCTCCCCCTCCACCAAACGCGGGCCGTAGGCCGCGGTGGAGTGGGTCACGCCCGGCGCGGCGAGCCCCCCCTCGATCTGCCCCCAGATCGCCTTGGCGGCGCCGGGGATCGTGAACGCGGCGAGCTTCGCCGCCGGGTCGTCGGGCGGGAGGACGTCGACCGGCCCCAGCCGCTCGGCCAGCGCCGCCGCGATGGCCTCGGTGTGGCGGCTGGCCCAGATCGCGGAGCAGTTGATGCAGCCGCGGCCACCGTTGACCGCCACGCTCTCCACCATCAGGTCGAGGTACTGCTCCCAGCGGTCGACGACGTCGTCGCCGAGGATGATCTTCGAGAAGCCGGGGCCGTGGACCTGCACGCCGGGATTGCCGCGGTACTGTTCGACCGTCTTGGCACTGCCGAAGATCATGCTCCGCCGGCAGGCGGCGAGGATCGAGGCGCCGACGTCGGTGGCACCGGGGTAGAGGCCGATCGCCTCGGCGGGGATTCCCGCCTCGACCATCGCCGCCGCCATCCGGTACGGCGTCCAGGGCTCCTGCCCGCCCGGCTTCATCACCAGCCCCACTCCCAGCGCGATCACCGGCAGCCAGAGCGTGTGGACGCCGGGGGAGTTGGAGGGGAGGACGAGTCCGAGGACAGGCGACTGCGCCTGATAGCTGACGACGACGTCGCGGTGCTCCTTGCCGTAGCCCTTCCAGTAGATCTCCGGCGGCAGGCCGCGCGACAACGCGTCGAGCATCCGGTCCATGTTGGAGAGGACGAACAGATTCTTCTGCATGTTCGCCCGGCAGAGCGACTCGGGGAGGCCGGTCGTCGCCGACTGCTGCTTGACGAAGTCGTCGGGGGACTGCTTCGAGTCGCCGACGGCGAGCGTGCCGTGGGCGTAGAGGTTGCCCGCGGTCTGCAGCCGCTCGACGATCGTCTCGGGGTCGATCGCCAACAGCGCCTCGCGCGCCCGGCCCGCCTTCTGCATGTCGCGGCCGACGATCGCGCCGCCGACCTGGCTCACCTCGGCGACCGGCTCCCCCGAGAGGAAGTGGACGAGCGTGGTGCGCTCGATCGACTCGTAGGGCTTGCCGAAACGGAGAGCGGGAAGATGCACGGGAGGCTCCTGGAAATGTGATCGTTGTGGACGGGGCGTTCTCGGCTTTCGGGGGCTCGAGCCGACAGGCTCGCCCCCGCGCCGCCGCAAGGCGGCCACGGCCGCCCGGAGGTGCGGCCGCCCGCCCGCAGCCGGGCCCGAGGGCCCGCCTGCGGGCAAGGGCTGTCGGGGCCATGGATGGCCCGACAGCCCCGAAATCAGTACACGCCGACGGTCGTGGAGGACGCCAGTTCGCGGAACGGCCGGACGCCGCTGATGCCGTCCCAGGGATATTTCACGTAGGGCAGTTCCCGCTCCCCCTCGTCACGCTCGAGGAAGCCGGGCACGAAGGTCTCCTTCGTGAGCGTGGTGAGCTTGACCCGGCCGGTGCCGCCGTAGGGCACCACGGCGTTGGTGTCGTCGAAGTCGACCACCTCGATCACCGCGCGGGGCTGCGGTGCGTAGTAGGCGATGGTGTAGCCATCCTCCGGCACCACCGGCCGCGACGCCGCCAGGCCCATCAGGGTGTTGCCGTAGGTGGGGGTCATGTAGGCGCCGTCGAGCAGTTCCTCCACGGCGAAGCGGGTCCACTGCGGCGTGAACTCGGTGCCGCCGGAGAAGATTCCGGTGATGCCCGCCTTGCGGATCGTCGTGCCGCGCTTCTCCAGCGCCAGCGCCAGCGACTCGAGCAGCTTCGGCGTGGTGAACATGCAGCGCACGTCGTGGCCGGCCTCGAGGATCGTGATCGCCTGGTCGATGCAGTGCTGCTTGTAGGCCTCGAGGTGCTCCATCCAGCCCTTCTGGATGAGCTTGATCACCCAGCGCGGATCGAGGTCGACGCAGAAGCAGATGCCGCCCCGGTACTGGGCGAGGTGCTCGATCGAGAGCCGCAGGCGGCGCGGGCCGGAGGGGCCGAGCATCAGCCAGTTCGCGCCGCGGGGGAAATACTCGTCGGGGAGGGTGTGGCTGAACTGCTCGTAGTCCGTGCGGAAGTCGCGCATGTTGACGCGGGACTTCGGGATCCCGGTGGTGCCGCCGGTCTCGAAGACGTAGGCCGGCTGCCCCTCGAACCCCTTGGGGATCCAACGCGTCACCGGGCCGCCGCGGAGCCACTCGTCCTGGAAGGGGGGGAACTTCTTCAGGTCGTCGAAGTCCTTCACTTCCTTGATCGGATCGAAGGAGAGCGACTTCGCGTACTCGAGCCAGAAGGGGCAGCCGGTGGAGGGATGGAAGTGCCAGGCCATCATCTCGACGGCGTGGGCGTCGAGCTCCGCGCGGGCCTTCTTCACGGCGGCGTCGTCGGCGACCTGGAACACGGGCTTCTTCGGCGAGGCGTCGTTCGGCATCGAGGTGGCTCTCTGGTGGCGGGATCGTGCGGCCCCGTCGGGCGACGGGCGCGGGAGCGAGTGGACGGTGGTCAGGCTTCCGGCTGCCCGGGCGGGGATGCAGGAGCGCCGAGCTGCGCGAACAGCTGCAGCACGCCGTTGAAGTGGGCCAGCCGCGGGCCGTAGCGGTCGATGAACTCGCCGAGGGCGTACTCGCTGTCGGAGTAGCTCTCGGCGTTGTCGAAGGCCTCGGCGGCGACGCCCGCGAGGAAGTCGGTGTGGACCTTGGCGAGGCTCTCCGCGGCCTTGCGGCACGACTGGGCGAGCTCCGGGTTCGCCTCGCGCCAGGCCTTCAGCTCCGCCGCCCGCTGCCGCTGCTGCATGGAGACCTGCGCGACCAGTTCCGTGAGGAGCTGGATCTGCCGGTCGAGGAGTTCGACCTGGCGCTGTTGCAGCGCGATCGATTCGGCCAGCAGGTGGCGCGACTGCGGATCGGGCGCCGTGGCCCCCGGGGTGACCGAGTTGGCCGAGATGTCGAGTTGCGTGAAGACCGGGGGGAACTCGCTCATGGGCGGATGGTTCGGAGGAGCGGGGGACCGTGGGGGCGCCGGAAACGGGGCCTGACCGGACGATTCTAACCAGGATCGCCCGATCGGTCGCCCCACGGCCGCCGTGGCGTCAGGGTTTGCCCAGACTCCGCCGGCTTCCGCGGGGCGGAGGGGCCGTTCGACCGCGCTCAAGTGGCACTCCCGAGTGCCCGATGGAAGGGCTGGCCGACCGAGGAGGAAGGGAGTCCTCCTCAGCACCAAGGGGCGCCCGCCGGCGGCGGGCCAAGGCGATGCGGAAAGAGGCGGGTGGGGGGAGCGACGAGCCGACGTACGGGTATCTGACCACGGTCGATTCACCGGTCCACGGCCTCTTCGGGGGTTACCTCCTCGTCGATGGCGTGGGCCGACCGCTCGAGTTCCACTGCACCACGCCGGTGAAGGTCTCCAGGGCGCAGCAGATCCTCTACGGCGCGACGCTTCCGGCCCACCTGCACGGCCGGCAGATCGGTGCCACGCTCCTGGCCGAGGCGGGCTCGAGTCCGGTGGCGGTGCTCACCGATTCGGAGTCGCTGCTCCACGTCCGCGCCCACACGAGTCTCCCGGTCCTGCTCGTGCAGCGCGGCGACGCGGAGGCCGCCGGCGGCGAGGTGGTTCGTTTCGGCGACACCTCCGTGGCGCTCCCCGGGGGCACGCCACCCGGGCTCGTCGACGGGCTGGGGGCGCTCGCCGGTGCGGTCGATCTGTGCGAGCCGTTCGAGCGGATCAGGGCCGCCATCGACGAGGCGCAGAAGCATTGAGCACGAAGCCCGAACCGCCGCGTCCCGCGGCGCCCGGCCTCCGCCGGCTGGGCACGGCCGATCTCGCGCTCGAGGGGGCGACGGCGCTGCCGGCCTGGCCGATCGCCGCGCTGCCCCGGCCTCGGGTGCTGCGGATGCCGCTGGGGGCGGCGGAGACGCGTGTCCGGCGCGTGCCGCTCCTCGACGAGACCCCGGCGGTCCGCTGCTATCGCTTCGCCAAGCCCCGCACGACGGCGCCCCCTCCCGCCCCCGCCGCGCCCCTGCGAGCGGCCGTCAGGCCGGCCCCCTCGGCTGCCGGGGCGGCGACACCCTGCCCGGCGAGAACGCGGACGCGCATCGCCCCTCCCGGTGACGTCGTGCGGATGGAGGAACGGCTGTGGTTCCTTCTCCAGCCCGATCTCGACACGCTCCTCCGCTGCTGCCGGGTCGAGTTTCCGCGGCCGCCGTTCCCCTTCCAGCTCGCGGGCATGGCGTTTCTCATGCCCCGCCACGGCGCGGTGCTGGCCGACGAGATGGGGCTCGGGAAGTCGATGCAGGCGATCTCCTCGATCCGCCTCCTCCTCCACACCGGCACCGTGCGGAACGTGCTCGTCGTCTGCCCCAAGGGGTTGGTGTCCAACTGGGTCCGCGAGCTCGGCGACTGGGCGCCGGAGATTCCCGTGGCGGTCATCGAGGGGGATCCCAAGCGGCGCCAGTGGCAGTGGGCGCTCGCCGACGTGCCGGTGAAGGTGGTGAACTACGAATCGGTGGTCCGCGACCGTGACGTCGTCGCCGCCGGCGACGGAACGTTCGATCTGGTGGTCCTCGACGAGGCGCAGCGCGTCAAGAACGCCTCGAGCCAGACCGCCCAGGCCGTGCGCGCCATCCGCCGCCGGCGCAGCTGGGCACTCACCGGCACGCCGGTGGAGAACTCCGCCGACGATCTCCTCGGCCTCTTCGAGTACGTCGCGCCGGGCCAGCTCCACGACCGCATGTCGCCGCGCGAGATGGGAGTGGCCTGCGCCGATCACGTGCTGCGGCGCACGAAGGACAAGGTGCTCGAGGACCTCCCGCCGCGGATGAACCGCGACGAGCGGATCGAGCTCACCTCCGAGCAGCGCGAGACCTACCGGCGTGCCGAGGAGGAGGGGGTGTTGCGCCTGGCCGACATGGGCCGCGAGGCGACGATCCGCCACGTCTTCGAGCTGGTGCTCCGGCTCAAGCAGATCTGCAACTTCGACACCGCCACCGGCGAGAGCGCGAAGCTCGAGCGGTTGAAGGCCGAGCTGGGTGAGGTGAAGGCCAGTGGCCGCAAGGCGCTGGTCTTCAGCCAGTGGGTGGAGACGCTCGGCCGGCTCCGCGACGATCTTGGCGAGTTCGGGGCCCTCGAGTACCACGGCGGAATGTCGACGACGGCCCGCGACGAATGCATCCGCCGCTTCCGCCACGACCCGAAGCACACCGTGCTGCTGCTCTCCTACGGGGCGGGCGCCGTGGGCCTCAATCTCCAGTTCTCGCAGTACGTCTTCCTCTTCGACCGCTGGTGGAATCCGGCGATCGAGGATCAGGCGGTCAATCGGGCCCACCGCATCGGCGCCGCCGGGGCCGTCACCGTCACCCGCTTCCTCGCCGCCGACACGATCGAGGAGCGGATCGACGAGGTCCTCCGCCGCAAGCGCGACCTCTCCGAGACGATCCTCTCGCAGGCCGAGCCCGCCGATCCGAGGGGAGGGCTGTCGGTCGCCGAGCTCTTCGCCCTCTTCAATCTCCCCGCCCCTTCCACGGACCTCGGCGACGCCGGTGGGGCCGCCAAGGCGGCCTGAAAAAGGCGTCGGGGCGGCCGGTGGTCACCGGTCGCCCCGAGGCTTCGTGGGATCGAGCGAACGCCGTTCAGCGGCGGTAGCTGGCGAACGCCGCGGTGATCCGCGTGGGGGCGGCAGCCGGCTTGGCGGCGGCCACCGTCGGGGCGGTGATCCGCAGCGCCGTCTGACGGGTCGACGTGTCGGTGGTCGTCGGCTGGTTGGTGACGTTCTTCTCCGACCCGGTCGCACCGGCGTCCTGGCCGGGCTGGCCCGACGGGGCCTCGGAACGGAGCGTCGTCGAGTTGCCGGTCGGCTTGACCGAGAAGATCACTCCCCAGCCGCCGGTGAGCACTCCGGCGACGAGGTTGCCCGAAGTACCGCCGCCGCCGGTCTTCGACGCGAGGGCGCCGTTGAGGACGTACGAATCGGCCCGCCCGTAGTTGACCGTGTAGCCGAGATCGGCGAGCGCCCCGAGCGTGACGCGGCTGAGGGGATTGCGCCCCTCGTTGGCGTACGGCGTCATCAGTTCGTCGCCGAGGTAGTCCTCGTCCCAGTGGCCGATGACGAAGGGTTGCACCGGCACCGTCTTCGCGGGGGAGAGGTTCGACCGGTAAGAGTTGTACTGCGCGATGGCGTTCTTGCCGGTGTAGCCGGGCGTGGTGGAGGTGAGATCGTCGATCAGATGGAGATCGGGGAAGCCCTCGAAGAACTTCTGGTACTTCCAGAAGCTCCCGATACCCAGGGCGTGGCCCATCTCGTGGGTGAGGACGGCGGTGAGATTGGCGAAGCCGGTGTCGGCCGGATCGATGCCGGTGGTGCCGAGGTAGGCCGTGTTGCGGGTGGCCGCGCTCTGATCGGTGCCGGGCAGCATCGTGCGGATGGCGGGGGTCGTGCCGTCCGGATCCATCGGCCACGCGTTGGCGAGGACGCCGTCCTTGCCGTCCGACTTGGCACCGCCGATCAGCCCCATCTGCACGTTCATCAGGAAGTCGTCGATGAACTTGCCGTTGACGATGACCGCCGGAAGATCGGCGGTGATCGCCGCCTGCCACTTGTTGACCGCCGCCTTCGCCGCCCCCTGGACGATCGGGGGCACGGTGCCGATGAAGTTGATCGAGATCTGGAACCCGGGGGTGTCGTAGGCGATCGTGGTGGTCGCCTTGGCGTTCACGATCTTGGCCCCGTTCGGCGCCGAGAGCAGCACCGAGAAATCGTTCGGCTTGGGGGCATGGTTGGTCGCGGTGGAGCGGATCGGAACGGAGATCTGCTGCGACGTCTGATCGCCCGTGAAGGAGAGCGTGCCGATGGTCGCGTCGTAGTCCCTGCCGGCGGCGGCGCCGCCGTTCTGGGTGGCGTAATTCACCTTCACCGTCTTGGCTCCGGGCGCCTTGTCGAGCGTCACGGTGAAGACGGCGGCCTGCCCGACGATGCCGTACGCGGGGGAGGTGACCCACATCTGCGGAATGCCCGACTTGTCGGCCGGGGAGGAATTGAGCGTCAGGCCGCTGGAGTTGCTCGAGCCACCGAAGTTGGAGGCGAGGGTCAATTCGCTCAGGTCGGTGACATGGTTGTGATCGTGGTCGCCGGCATCGATAGCCGCCATTTCCTCCGCGACGACGTCGCCGCCACTCCGGGCCGCCAGGTAGGCGTCGAGGGCTTCGCAGGTGGCGCACATCACCTGCCGCGTCTCGAGACGCTCGATGTCGATGCGGGCGATCGACGAACGCCGCGTGCGGGCGGCCTTGCTGCGATCATCGCGGGAGGGGCGGTTGCTCGGCATGGCGATCACCTCGGATGACGGGACCCTGTGCGGCGGGGAACCTGAAACGATTCCGCGGCGGAGAGGGTCGGGTGGGGAAAGGGGGAAGGGAGATGGACGATATACGGAGGCGATCCGTCCGCGGTTCGCAGGGGCAGGGCCCGAGTGAAGGCCCTCCCCGGTACGATCGGTGCCGAAGAACCGTTTCCTGCAACCGGGCCGACGGGGAGACGGCCGCAGCGAATCTGCCGGATTCACCGGTCGATCGCCGCCCCCCCTCCTGACGCCCAACCATACCTTCGGTGGCGAATCCGGGCCAGATTTCGGTTCCGCCGTCTCCTGAACGGGGCATTTGGATCGTCGCCGCCCCGCGGGCTAGGCTCCCGGGGAATCCTTTCCAGCGCCCATTCCCGGACGTGTCCCTCCCGCCCCTCCCATGCCCTGCCGCTACGACCATGACGTGATCGTCGTCGGTGCCGGTCACGCCGGGGTGGAGGCGGCCTCGGCTGCCGCCCGGCTGGGGGCCCGCACCGCCCTGGTCACGGCGAACCTCGACACCGTCGGGCAGATGAGCTGCAATCCGGCGATCGGCGGGGTCGGAAAGGCCCAGCTCGTCCGCGAGGTCGACGCCCTGGGGGGGGTGATGGCCCGGGCGATCGATGCCACCGGCATCCACTTCCGGGTCTTGAACCGCTCCAAGGGGCCGGCCATGCACGGCCCCCGCGCCCAGGCCGACAAGCGTCTCTACCAGCTCGAGGTCAAGCGGCTGGTGGAGGAGACCCAGGGCCTCGACCTCCGCCAGGAGCTCGTCGACGGACTGCTCCTCGAGCCGGTCGCTCCGGCCGGTCCCGGGGGTGCCGAATGGCGCGTCGTCGGCATCCGCACGATCGACGGCGCCGAGTACCGTGCCCCGGCGGTCGTCCTCACCACCGGCACCTTCCTCCAGGCGGTGATGCACACCGGCGAGGCGCAGGTGGCCGGCGGCAGGGCAGGGGAGGGGACCAGCTCCGGCGTCAGCCGGAGCCTCGCCCGGGCCGGTGTCCGTCTCGACCGCTTCAAGACCGGCACCCCCTGCCGGCTGTCGGCCCGATCGATCGACTTCTCGCAGCTCGCCGAGCAGCCGGGCGACGCCGTCCCGCAGCCCTTCTCCTTTCTCACCGACTCGATCGACCGCGATCAGATCCACTGCTGGATCACGCGCACCACCCCCGAGATCCACGCGCTGATCCGGGCGAACCTCCACCGGGCGCCGATGTATTCCGGGCAGATCGAGTCGCGGGGCCCGCGCTACTGCCCGAGCATCGAGGACAAGGTGGTGCGCTTCGCCGACCGCGACAGCCACCAGCTGTTCCTCGAGCCGGAGGGGCGGGCGACGCAGGAGGTGTACGTCAACGGGATCTCCACGAGCCTGCCGCGCGACGTGCAGGACGCGATGATCCGCCTCGTGCCCGGCCTCGGCCAGGCGAAGATCATGCGCTACGGCTACGCCGTCGAATACGACTATTGCCCCCCGGACCAGCTCCGCGCCTCGCTCGAGAGCAAGCGCGTCGCCGGGCTCTTCTGCGCCGGTCAGATCAACGGCACCACCGGCTACGAGGAGGCGGCCGCGCAGGGCCTCCTCGCCGGCGCCAACGCCGCGCGGGCCGCGGCCGGCGCCGAGCCGATCCTCCTCGACCGGGAGGAGAGCTACCTCGGCGTGCTCGTCGACGACTTGACGGTGTGCGGCGTCGACGAGCCCTACCGGATGTTCACCAGCCGCGCCGAGCACCGGCTCGCCCTCCGCCACGACAACGCCGACCGACGCCTCGGGCCCCTGGCCGCGCGCGCGGGCCTCGCCGAGCCTGCCCGCGTCGCCCGGCTCGGTGCGAAGCTCGCCGCGATCGAGGCCGCCCGGGCCCTCCTCGCCTCCACGCGCGTCTCGGGCACGCTGCTACTCGACCTCCTCCGCCGGCCGGAGTTCACCTGGGCCGACGCCGTCGCCGCGGCGCCGGCGCTCGCCGCGGTGCCCCGCGAGGTGGCCGAGCAGGTGGACTGCGACATCCGCTACGAGGGCTATCTGGGCCGTGAACGGGAGCGGATCGAGAAGCGGCGGCGCGAGGCCGACCGGCCGATCCCCGAAGGGCTCGACTACGCCGCCGTGCGTCATCTCCGTGCCGAGGCCCGCGAGCAGCTCGATCGGATCCGGCCCCGGTCGATCGGCGCCGCCTCGCGCGTCCGTGGGATCACCCCGGCCGACGTGGCGCTGGTGCTTCTGCACCTCGAGGCCAGCGGCCGCGGCGGGGCATGAAACGAACGATCGAGCGAGGTTCCTCCACGATGCGAATCGTCCATGTCACCGCCGGGGCAGGGGGGAGGCTCTGCGGCACCTGCCTCCATGACAACGCGCTGGTGCGGGCGCTGCGCGCCCGTGGCGGCGACGCGGTGCTCCTCCCCGCCTACGTCCCCACCACCACCGACGAGGAGGACGTCGCCGAGCGGCGCGTGGTGATGGGGGGGGTGAACGTCTGGCTGCAGGAGTTCGTCCCCTTCTTCCGCCACACCCCCGCCTTCCTCGACCGGCTCCTCGACGGCCGTCGTCTCCTCGCCTGGCTCTCCTCGCGGACCGGCTCGACGAGGCCGGAGGATCTCGGCACGATCACCGTCTCGGCCCTCGAGGGGGAGCGGGGCCATCAGCGGAAGGAAGTGGAGAAGCTCGCGCGCGTGCTGCGGGACGAGTTCCGCCCCGACGTCGTCCATCTTTCGAACGTGCTCCTCCTGGGGCTGGCCCGCCGTGTGCGGGAAGCGACGGGCTGCAAGATCGTGTGCAGTCTCTCCGGGGAGGACATCTTCATCGGCCAGCTCCCTGCGGCCCACCGGACGCGGGTGCTCGACCTGCTGCGCGAGAAGGCCGCCGAGGTCGACCGCTTCGTGGCGCTCAACCGGGCGTTCGCCGACCAGATGGCGCCGGCTCTCGGCGTCGACGCCGGCGCGATCGCCGTCGTGCCGCACGGCGTCGACACGAAGGGCTTTTCGAACGAACCGCCCGATTTCGAGGCCCGCAGGCGCGCTCGGAAGGGGGCGATCCACGTCGGTTCCCTCGCCCGCGCCTGTCCGGAGAAGGGCCTCGACGTCCTCCTCCGTGCCGTCGCTCGCCTCGCGGCCACGCACGACGTGCGCCTCGTCGCCGCCGGGGCGGAGATCGAGGCGGAGCGGCCCTATCTCGATTCCTGCAAGAAGCTCGCCGCCGATCTCGGCCTCGCCGACCGCTTCGAGTGGCGCGGCCAGGTGGACCACGCCGGGAAGATCGCGCTGTTGCAGAGTGTCGATTGCTTCGTGATGCCGACGACGCACCCGGAGGCGAAGGGGATCCCGGTCCTCGAGGCCTTCACCGCCGGCCTGCCGGTGGTGGCCTCCGATCACGGTGCGTTCCCCGAATACCTCGGCCGGGATCCCGATTCGCGCCGCGGCCTCCTCTGCACCCCCGGCGACCCGGCCGCCCTCCACGCGGCGCTGCTCGCGCTCGCCGACGACCCTGCCCTCGCCTCACGCCTCGGCCGCACCGCCTGGGCCTTCGCCCGCGAGCGTCACACGCCCGACGCGATGGCCGCGGGCCACGAGGCGGTCTACGCCGCGGCGCTCGCGGCCCGGCGCGGGTAGCGGCCCCCAGCCGGGGAGCGAGAGCCGGCTGGCGGAGCGGGGGAAGGGGAAACCGCGACCAGGACGCGGCCTCCCGTGCGTGTTGCGCTCGGCCGCAGTTCGCCGTATTCGATCGGGCATGGCCGGCCCCCGCTCCAAGACCGGGGGAATCGGTCGTACGATGGAGGGGGTATGAAGGGGGAGCCGATCGGGAGGGAATCGCCATGCGAGCCGTACGGGTCGGTACCGCATTGCTTCTGCTGTGGGCCGCGGCGGCGGTCCCCGGAACGGGTCGGGCCCACGCGTGGCAGAGTTCCGCAGCCGAGCAACGAAGCAGGGAAGCGAAGGAGAGGCTCCGGGCCGATCACAAGGCGCGTCTGGAAGCGATTCTCGCCGCCGTGCGCGAGGGCCGCGGGGACGATGCGGTCGGGCTGTTCGCCGAGCATCTCCGCGTCGATGCCGAACGGATCGATCGGACGGAAGGGCGCGCGGGGTCCGACTACGACGAATCGAGGTTCGTCGACTCCATCGTCGGACTCTCGCGGCCTTCGGACGGCGGCGACGCCGAAGCGCCGCAGCAGGCGGCACGAGTACTCCTGCGCAGAATCCTCGTCGAACGCCCCGAGTTGTTTTCACGCTCTTCCTGGCGCGACCTGCAACGAACGCCACGCGCCGACGGAGTTCCTCGCTTCGTGCTGCCGCAGTCCTGCTGCTGCCGGTTCGCGCCAGAGGTGACCCTGATCGCCGAAAACGACGTCGGCACGCCGGTCGAATGCCGGCTCTACAAACTCCGCGATGTCCGTGCCGTGAAGCGATCCTCCTCGGGGGGGAGAGGCACTCCCGACACTCCCTGCGGTCCCCATCGGCTCACCGAAAACGATCTCATCGATCTGGACCGAACGTTCGTGTGGGCCAAGCAGCAGGTGAAGGTGCGGTTCGACGAACCTGGCGCTTACGTCATCCTCCAGGAACAGGAAGGCATCCGCTACTTCCAGCCGATCGACGTCCCCTCCTACCGTATCGATATCCGTCCAGCGATGCGTCCCGGCGTGCCGCTGGTCGTCATGGCGGTCGACGTGGCGACCGGCAGGGGCGTCGGCGGCGTGACAGTCGCACTGTTCGACGATCCCGGATTCGGTAAGCCCCTCGAAGCGGCGCCGATGCCACTGGGCGTCACCGACGAGCGCGGCCTGCTTTCGGTGCCGTCCACCCTTTTCGAAGGGCTGGACCGACCGGTGATCGAATCGCGCCGTGGAAGCGAGACCTGGTTCGACGATGTCGGCGACTCTCCGACCCACGAGTCTTATTCATTCGCGCCCGACCGGAGGGCATCGACGCTCGCCGCGGAGCGTCCCGACGAAGATCCGCTCGACCGGCAACCGTTCCTGCTCGTGGGCTCGGAGCGGCCGCGTTACCGGCCGGGTGAGACCGTCCGCTACCGGGCCGTGGTCAGAGACGGCGGCGGCGGGATGATGGCGCCGTCGCAACGGCCGGTGCGGGTCGAGATTCGCGATCGGCCTGGCCGACTGGTTCACGGCGCCGCCGTGACGTGGGGGCCGTTCGGTTCTCTCGGGGGCACCTGGACGATCCCCGACGACGCCGCTCCGGGCGACTACACGATCACCGTGACAGGCCCTCGGCTCCCGATCGGGCTCGGTGTCGACCCGCTCCGCTCCTCCGGACGCTTCGAGGTTTCGGATGCACGCGTGCCCGATTTCGGCGTCCGGGTCGTGCCGGGGGCCGAGCCCGATTCCGCGGAGATCCGGGCGGCGTATCTCACCGGTGGGCCGGTGGCCGACGCCGATGTCCAGTGGCGCGTCGTCGCCGTGAAGTCGTGGACGCGACCGCATTATTCCTTCGAGCAACTCATCCCCCTCGACGACCCGCGGGCCTGGCTCTGCCACGCGCAGGTGGAGGGAACGCGGTTGCAGCGGAAATCGGACGATGTCTGGAACGATTTCGCCAAGGAAGCCGTTCCCGAGGACGAAGCACCGATCATCGTGTCTGGTCAGGGCCGTACGGGGCCCGACGGTGCGCTGCGCATTCGCTGGCCGAAGCTGCACCCCCGAGCGGAAGACGAGGAACTGGTAGGCCCCTGGCGGGCGAGAGTCATCGCGACGGTTCGGGATCTCTCCCGACTCCCGGTGGAGATCCGGGCGGACATCGATCCTGCCATCGGGCCGCTTCGCCTCGAGGTGGGGACCGACCAGCTCTTCTCCATCGCGGAGGAGCCTCTCGAGGTGCGGATTCGCGCGAGCCGGCCCGACGGCGAACCGGTGGCCGATCTCGAGGTCGCGCTCGAGGGGCTTCTCCAGGACCGGCGGGCGGAAGGCGACACCCCGGGCCATCGGGAGTTCTTCCGCGGGACGCTCCGCACCGATGCCCGCGGCCGGGCGCGGCAGACGCTGCGCGTTCCTGGCGGCGGGCGCGTGCGGTGGAAGGCCAGTGCCCATCTGCCGGGGGCAGCCGGAGGGGAGGTCGTGATCGCTCGTGCCGATCACTGGTCAGCCGACGGCGATGGCACGATCGAGAATTGGCTCGGAAGGGAAGGGGAGTTGTTCGGCCGCGAGCACGAGATCGTTTCAGACGCGGAGGAGGCGAGCGAGACGACGAAAAACCCCACCGCACCGACGCTCGCCACGGACGATGACCGGGGGGCGGTGATCCGCATCACGCCCGATCGCTTCGCGTACGCCGCCGGGGAAACGATCCGCGTCCTCGTTCGGGGCGCCTCCCGTCTGCGCCATCTGGTCGTCGGCATCGAGACGCGAACGAGCGTTCGTGTCGAGACCTTCGACCTCCATGGCGGGACGCCGGTGATCGAACTTCCGGTCACGGATGCGGACCGCGGCCTGGCGACGATCTGGGTACACGGTTTCGCCGGTCTGGAGCGTGACATCGATGCGAGGACGGTCGCCATCCATCCTCGAAGGAAGCTCCTCGACGTAGCCGTGCGGAGTCGCTCGCGCGACGTCCTCCCCGGCTCGAAGGTCCCCGTCGACGTGCGCGTCCTCGGCTCCGATGGAAGCGGACGACACGCGGAGGTGGAGGTCGCGCTCATCGACGAGGCCGACATCGTGGCCGGCCGGTCGCTGCCGGACCACCCGCTCGTCAGACTCGATCCTTTCCAGGCGATGGGAGATTACGTCCAGCGTGACCACTGCTGGAACACGTTCCCGCCAGAGCCGTCGCTCCCCGACCGGTTTGCCGCGCAGTCGTTCAGCGGTGAGGGGGTCTTCCTGGAAGAGATCGACGGCGCCACGAGCGCCGGCTGGAGGGGGCCGCCGATGCTGATCCAGGAGCCGGGGGCCGAGTTCCCGGCTGGCCCCGATCCCGATGCGATGCCGCCCCCCGATGGGGCGACGGCGGCGGGGTGCGTCGTCACCGATGCCGAGGGCCGGGCCACCGTGGAGATCGACGTTCCCGATCGGCCGACGGCATGGCGCGTCGTGGCCCGGGCGGTGACCCGCGGCGGCGGAGCGGGGATGGGGGCCACGACGATCGTCTCGCGCCGGTCGCTGGCCGTGAGCCTCGTCGCCCCCCGGGTGCTCCACGAAGGGGACCAGTCGACCGTCACCGCGATCGTGGCCAATGGGCAAGGAATGCCGGTCGATGTCACCGTCCACCTCCGCGCCGACGGACAACCGCTCGGAGAGCGGTCGCTCCGTCTCGAACCGGGCGCGAGACGGCGCGTCGACTGGGATCTCGCGGCGGGGGCCGTCGGTACGCGGAGGCTCGAGGCTGAGGCGGTGAGTGCGGCGGCCTCGCATCGGGCCGAAGTCGTCGTGCCGGTCGAGCCGACGACAACCGCCTGCCGATTCATCGTCACCACCAGGATGGGTGGGGATGACCGGGCGATCGAGTCGTCGTTCGAACTCCCCCAGGGGTTTGACCCCGAAGCGGAGGTCCGCGTGAAGATCGAAGCGACACCGCTGCTGGAGGCGCCCACCCAACTGGACAAGCTGGCCCGTGAGCTTCCGCATCGCACGGAAGACTTCCACGCCGAAGCCTTGTCCGACGCGATCGCAGCCTTCAACGCCGTGCGTGCCACCGGCATCGGTGGCCGGGAACTCGAACGCTTCGTTTCGACGAGACTCGAAATCCTTTTGAGAAACGCGGCATGGCGGCAACGCCCGGACGGTTCGTGGGAAGACCGGACGCAGGACGTGCAAGCGAACCACGTCACGGCGATGGTATACCGGGAATTGGCCGCCGCCCGTGCAGCCGGTTTCGCGGTCGACGACGTCGTGGAAGGGGATGCCAGGGCGTTTCTCGTGGGTGTTCCTCCGGACCCGTTCATCCTCGCCATTCTGGCCCAGGCCGGGGAGCGGCCTGCGGCTGAGTCGCTCGAGCGGATGCCGCTCGACGCTCTCTTCGAGGCGTTGATTGCGGAGGGGACCGACCTCCCTTCTTTTCCCATGCGGTCGGTGCCGACTCCGCGGCAGGTGCTCGCGGCGGTCGTCGCCGCGGGCCGCGGGGACCTCCTCTCCGAACTTCCCGTGGTGCCGCCGGGAGAGGGGGCGGCGAGAACCGTGCGTTCCGCACGCGAGGCCGCGGATGTCATCCAGGCGATCGCCCGTCGTGATCCCCGGAGCGATCTCTTGTCGCCTCTGGTCTCATGGCTCCGGGATCCACGGGCATGGGACCATGCCGACGGGACCGCGGTGGCGAAGGTGCTGGCCGTGATCCCGCCCGACACTCGCCCCCGGCGAGGTTCCGTCGAGATCAACGGCGAACCAGTGATCGTGCCCGGGGCCGACTCGGAGACCGGCAGGACGAAGTCGCTCGCCGCTGGCGAGAATCGGATCGTCTTCCGGCCGGACGGCGAGACCGATTACGACGTCACGATCACTCTCGGTTGCCGCGGCACCGGTCCGATCTGGTCGCTTCAGCGTGATCGGCCGTTCGAACGTCGATTGGAACGCTTCCGGGGCACGGAGCCGGACGGCCGGCCGACATGGGAGATCGTGCCGTCCGGGGGGACGGTTTCGGTGCGAGACAGGCTCCGTGTCGTCGTCTCGGCACCGCGAGAGTCGGAGCCCGTGCGGGCGCCCCTCTTCGATGTTCCCTTGGGCGCCGGCCTCGAGACGACCCGATCGTGGGGCGGTCTCGGGCATGTGGGCTTCAGCGAGCCCCTGGCATCGTGGGAAGCCCGACCGGATCTTGTCCGGGCCGACGTCGCCGGGGCCTGGAGCCCATCGAGCGACGACGACAGGTCCGAACTCCCCATCGAGATTCGCGCGACGTCGCCCGGCCGCTACCGGCTGCCTCCGGCCGTGGCACGGCGGCCGATCGGTCGCGACTGGCGGACCGAGCGATCGGATGGATTCTGCGTCGACGAGCTCACCGAATCGTTCGACCTGATCGTCGAGGAGTGAAGGCGAGAGGCGTGAGCCGATCGCGGCTCACTTCCACCGCCACTCGTCGCCGGCGGCGAGGACGCCGCGCGGGGCGTCGCTTTCGAGCCAGGC